>JAUVGT010000338.1 GCA_030593645.1 Deltaproteobacteria bacterium | reverse complement strand
TTAGATTGTATTTTAGCTTTTTCAAAAAGTTCATCCGATATTTTTACTGCATTTGGCATAATATCTCCTTGATGAATATTTGTATTGGTTACAAATTAACATAAAATGTTTCTTTTTGCAACCTTTTTAAAGATACAACAGCAATTCTCGGTGAAAATAGAAAACATTGATAAACGTGCATGTCAGCAGATAATAACATTTGTAATTCGTAAAGTTTAAAACGGTGTCATTCCGGATACCGGATTGAGTCCGGCACAGGCTGCGCAGAGCTTAAGATCCGGGCACGCAGTGAAGCTTTAGCGCTATCCAGAAAATTACCTAATATTACTGGATTCCCGTTTTCACGGGAATGACGTTGCGGAGTGCCTCTGTTGATTTTATGACGTTCACCGAGAATTGCTGAAGATACAATACGTAATTAGTGCATAATTATTGTGAATATTTAATATATTTGATAACCAGCTCATTGACCTAACCGGAAAATTAATGCGCCTTTAAAATTTCTTTAGAGTTTATATTGTTTTACAGCTTTCAACCCATTTAATGGAATTGCTTCCGGCAGGTCATAAGCAATGTTAGTCTGAAATTAGATAAAGGAAATCGATGACATCATTCTCTATAGAAAAAAAAATAAAGATGTCCGCGGATAAAGCCTGGAATATTTTTAGCGATTTCGAACATTCTCCTATCGCGGGCATTACTGTTTCAGTGGAAGAAAAGAGAGAATCTTCTTCCAATGGCATAGGAACAATAAGAATCATCACAATTGGAAAAACGCAATTTCGAGAGAGATTAGAAGCAATAGAACCTCCAAATTCATTGACTTATAGTCTATTGTCTGGAGCCCCTGTAAGAGATTATATTGGCAACATTGGTATTAGTTCCACTGGCAATGGGACTCTTATCACATGGAAAGTCCAATTTAAACCTAAAATCATAGGATTGGGGTGGATAGTAAAATGGCTTGCCAAAAATACCATTAATCACATTCTTAAAGAAATTGAAGAAGAATACCAAGACTGACAAAGCAAATGAAGTTGACGTGAAGAAGGCAAGCGGTTTACCGTAAGGTGTTGTGCAGTACCGGAATGCTTTTGGAACGCAGCTTGTTTGCGAACGTTATTCCTTATGGCCAGACCAATCGTTCTGGTTAGTTTTTCTACGTTCTCAAGCATTTTATTTTTGAGGTTATTCAAAATATCCTTAATCATGGTGGCACAATATAATACCATATGAATATTATGAAAGAAAAACACCGGAAGGCATTCTCGGCCATATTTACCAAACCTACCAGGGCAAATATTAAATTCAGCGACATTGAGTCTCTGGTCAAGGCACTTGGTGGTTCAATTCGAGAGGGCGACGGTTCACGGGTGGTCCTGGAACTTTCCGGAACACGAGAATACACTCACAGACCCCACACGGGAAAAGAAGCAAAGAAGTATATGGTAGAAAAAATTCGTGAATGGTTAACAGGTTTGGAGGTAACGCCATGAACAGTATGACTTATAAGGGATATTTTGCAAAAATCAACTTTGACGAAAGAGATAGTATTACCTTTGAGGGTGAAACTGTCGCACAGCTCACCGAAGATTTTCACAACGCTATTGACCATTATCTTGCCGACTGTAAAAATGAAAATCACCTCCCTGCTAAACCATATTCCGGCAAGCTGACCTTGCGCGTTTCCCCTGGCATACATGCTGAAATAGCCGCTGCCGCAGCTCACGCCGGAAAAAGCCTTAACAAATGGGTAGCTGATACACTGGATCAGGCTGTACATTCTCATTAACGGGATTTAGCCCTCGCCATCAATGTCCCTTATCAGGGGGTAAATGAAATAATCAACGGAAGGCGCGGTATTAGACTTGCCAAGGTTTTTAGAGTTCCAGAGGACTTTTGGATGAATATACAATTAAGATGGGACCTTTATTTTCTAAGAAATCTGAGTTAAAGGCACTGAATAAAATTAAACCATTACCATTAGACCATCTTGGTAACAACTCCAACGCCCAGCCAATTCGTGGAGCCTAAAGTAATGCGGCTCCTGAAAAATGAATTTTTATCAGTAGTATTACAATTTCTAATGTTCTATTTATATAGTACCCAGCGTCTGTTCTGCCGGCTGAAATCCACCTTTTTGTCCTTGATTTGACCATTTAAAATGACTACTATATCTTTAAAAAGAATGTGGCTGTATGAAAACCATGGGAATAAGCGAATTTAAATCACATGCCTTGAAATTTCTAAACCAAATTGCCAAAACACAGGAAATGATTGTAATAACAAAGCGAGGTAAGCCATTAGCCCAAATAACGCCGTACCGCACTTCTGAAAAAGCCATGGCATTTTCAGTCATTTGCATGGTTTTGAGTTGAACATTGCTTTTTATAATACTTTTATAAAGCTTTTCACCAGGTTATTGAAACCGTAATGCTCACAAGAGAAATAAGGATAAATACAAATGCTTAACGATATGTTATTTTATTTAGGAATTGCATTGCTGCTCACTCATGAGCTTGATGCAATTCAACGGCATGAGTGGCGAATATTTCCAATTATCCGAAAACTCAAAGATGAAATTGCATATTATTGGTTTACCATTCTTCATGTACCATTATTTGTGTTATTGCTGTGGCTTATTTGTCATCCATCTGAAAACACACGTTTTTGGTTTCTGATAAGCATGGATGTTTTCTTTATAGCGCATATGGTTCTGCATAAATTATTAAACTCAGATAAGAAATGTGAGTTTGTTGGTTTTTTTTCAAAAGCTATTATCTTTTCAATGGGAATAGTAGGGATGGTGCATTTAAGTATATTAATCTGGTTAATCAAAACATAACACTTTTATTGGAGGTTAGGCTTGATTGATGCGGCTTTTGACGGTCTCGTAAAAAGTCCAACTTTTGCGTTGTACCGCATTTCGCAATCATTCAACGTACGATAAGTACGCTTCATCATTACAAAATTTGCACGCCTTGAATTTGAACTCTTTACAAAACCGTCTAATTCGGACTTTTTACGAAACCATCACTATTAATTATGGAAAGGTGAATTAATCTCAGGGCCGTTGCGTTTGCCCGATAAGATGCATAAAAAACTCAATACCGATTTTGAATTCCAATTCCTTTCAACGATACGAATAATCTGGGAGTTGTTTGTGGTACAACCGGTACATGGACAGCATGCAATCCATTAGTTCAACATTCTATCAAAGTTTTCTGGATCTGGCCATTAAAAATAAAAAAATACTCAATAAACAGAACATGAAAAAAGAAACCGCTTCACCGGGATTCCCTCTGAGGCCAAAATCGAATCCGGCTGGTGCTGCCTGAGACCAAATGACGTAAGACGCGATCATGATCCCTGTGATACCTTCACCCGCAATCAGACCGGAACCCAGCAGAAGACCCGAATCGGCTTTCATTTTTTGAACCGGTTTATCCTTTTTCTGTTTTTCCTTTCCCGCGAAATAACCGATCAGACCGCCAATAAATACAGGTGTGATAGTGGAAAGGGGAAGATATATACCGATTGCAAACGGTAAGGAAGGGATCGCGCATAATTCCGCGATCAGGGCGAAAATCGCGCCGAGTAAGATCATGTTCCAGGGCAAATCAGATTGCAATACACCGTCCACAACCGTTTTCATCAGCATGGCCTGTGGTGCTGCCAGTTCGTTTGAGCCAAAACCGTATACTTTTCCCAGAGTGATTACCGCAAAAGCGATAAACAGAGCTGAAGAAAACGTGCCAAACAGTTCGCTTGCCTGCTGCCGTTTTGGTGTTGCACCCAGTAAGTAGCCTGTTTTCAGATCCTGGGAAACAGCGCCCGCAATAGAAGATGAAACAGCAACCATGGCCCCGATAATGATGACCAGGGCTTTACTCAAATCATCAGTCCAGCCCAAAATGTAAAATACAGCGGAAGTACAGAGTAAAGTGAGCACAGTCATACTTGAAGTCGGGTTGGAAGATACTCCGATCAAACCCACGATTCTTGATGATACCATGACAAAAATAAATCCAAAGAATAAAACGGTCAATGAACCTGCAATACGTGTGACTATTCCGTACTCGGTACCAAACACAAAGGATGTCACAATACCTGTAAATAAAAAAAGAATGACTGCGCCGATGATGATTTTAAAGGATAAATCTTTATCCGCGCGGTCCCGTGAAGGTAATTTTACTGCTAACTCCTTTAAACCGATCCGCAGGGAACTTATCAGCATCGGTAATGATTTGAGTACCGTGATAATACCTGCGGCGGACAGGGCGCCGGCACCAATGTATCTGATATACTGTGTCCATATTTTTGACGGCGACATATCCGAAATCAACTGTTTGCCCTCTGCGGTCATGGAAAGATCCATGAGATCTCCAAATTGCGCGATGACTGGAATGATACCGATCCATGAGAGCAAACCACCCGCGAACAGTATTGCTGAGATTCTGAAGCCCAGGATGTATCCCACACCCAATAAAGCGGGTGTGGCTTCAATTCCCAATTGTGCTTTTTTTAAACCGGGGATCAGCATACTGAGTTTAGAAGGCCACAGCCTGGCAAATGATAAACAGACTTTATAAACTGCGCCGATGATCAAACCCTGGAATATATATTTCGCGCTGCTTCCACCGGTATCCACGGCGATGATCACCTTTGCAGATGCAGTGCCTTCAGGATAAGGCAGATTGGCCTTTTCATTAACCGTAAGGTATTTTCTGAGCGGGATTACGAATACGATCCCCAGCATACCCCCAAATAAAGCCAGAAGTGTAATCTGAAGCAGGGACGGATTAAAACCCCATAAAAAAAGGGCAGGCAGGGTGAAGATAATTCCGGAGGCGAGCGATGAGCCGGATGACCCTGTTGTTTGAGCGATGTTGACTTCAAGGATTGAAGATTTCCCCCAGAACCTTTCAAGGGATTTGAAAAGAGCTGCCGATATCACAGCCAGAGGGATCGCGGTACTGACCGTTAAACCGGATTTTAAACCGAGGTAGGCGTTTGCGCCGCCGAACAGTACTCCGAATACAGCCCCGATTAACAGGGCCCGGAGACTGAAATCTTTAAGAGTATTATTGTCGGGTGAACGAGCTTTTAAATCAGTCATAAATTCACTTCTAAGCTGATATTCATCAAATCGAGTACGCGTGAGTTTGAGCACTGTTTTCAAAAGGATGGAGTACTTTTAAGAAGTAAGTACTTAGTTTTATGTGATTATATTGTTATTGACAATAATACATTTTTATATCATAGTGCAAGATGAATCATAACTCATGTTGCTGAATTATCAATAATTATTTTATTTTTGACAGAAACAGATTCTAATACATCTGTCAATTGCTTTAGAATCACTTCAGGCCTCTTGTACCAGTAAACTGGAAATGCTTTGGACTGGTCTATCTTTAAGGGCAGGTCAAACGATAAGCCTGGGAGATTATAAGATAGATCAATAAAACCAGTCAAATATAAGATTTGACTGAAACTTTCAAGCTAAGGAGGTAACCCATGGAC
>JAUVGT010000082.1 GCA_030593645.1 Deltaproteobacteria bacterium | reverse complement strand
GTTGGAGCATTTGAACGGAAACCTGCGGTTATGGCCTTAAATAGGAAGGCTGTGAAAGCATTTCCAGCACAATAACTTCCGGTGCAATCTTAAATACGGAAGTTATATTGCGTGAAATCGCAGCTATGTTTCCACTGGGCCTATTAGAGTTTTATCAATCGCCCCGCGCAATTAGGCCCATATTTAATCGTTCTTAAAGGGGTGAAGGCTAAAGACCATAGGAATAAAGGGCTATTTCAAAATAAAGATTAACGTCTAAACTTATTTCTTAAGGCCATAGCAAAAAAAACGGCCTGTATTGGTATCAGAAACTTTGTAAAAAACTGCATAATATAAACACCCCAAGTTGTAAAGGGCATGAAGCTCGGATTTTTAATAAATAATATATGTTGAATACAAGCTATTATCAGATGTAATAATCTATCGAAATCAAAATTTCCTGAAAACCCTTTAATTGTCTCAAAAGCAATATCTGTAATGTCTTTTGATTTATCTAATCCATTGGCATTCACAAATATTATTAGAAGCACAACCAATGTTAAAAGCATGAAACTCGCCCTTACGGGCCGTTCACCATATCCACTGGAAGCCCAATAAAGAACTGAAACTGAAGGTAAAAACCGCCTCCATTTGTTTCTTTTACGAAAAATTTCCTTTTCACAATAGTGCCAATTTGATGTTTCTGGTTCATTGTTTTCTTTTTTAGATTTTGATTTTAGCTTGCGGTATAAATCTTCAACCTTTTCAAAAGTTGCCCGCCCTTCTTTAATTAATTTTTCATCATAAACAATATTTCTCCTATAGATTTTATTTATCCAACTAATACGGAATTTATATTGTGGCCAAAAAACATTTTTAAAATCCATAACAGGGTCAGTATCGATAAAAGACACAAACGATAAATCAACATTTTCAAAATAAATAGTTTTATCTATTCTACACCTTTAGAATATAACTTCCTTTCCATTTTCAAAATTTGTTTTTTTAAAGTAAGTATAGCCGCTGAAAGCGGCTCTTCTAAAGCTCGCCTCAACCCTGAAGACGGCCTCCCAGAAGCTCGCATCGCCGCTGAAGGCAGCGCCGCGAAAGTACGCATTTCCACTGAAGTACGCTCCTCCGAAGTTCGCATTACGGCTGAAGGCGGCTACCTCAAAGTTCGTATCACCGCTGAAGGCGGCTTCCTTGAAGTTCGCATCACCGCTAAAGACGACTCTTCCGAAGTTTGCATAACGGCTGAAGGCGGCTTCTCTGAAGCTCACATCACCGCTGAAGGCGGTTTCCACGAAGCTCGCCTCACCGCTGAAGGTGGTTTCCCTGAAGTCCGCATCACCGCTAAAGGCGGCTAACCCGAAGTTCGCATTACTGCTGAAGGCGGCTTCTCTGAAGTATATCTTTGGAAATGGTTTATCTATATTGAATTGATCAAATGAGATATCCCAGGGGAAAACCGTTCCACTTAAATCACATTCCTTTTTATCATCTATCGCCTCTTGGATATGGAAGAATATAAGATTATTGAAACCATCCTTTTCATGGCCTTTTTCTTCCGTGTATGGATTATGAAACACACAATATTCTTTGCCATCTTTTATAATGTTTTTGGTTATCTCACCCTTGCACCACCCACCATATTCTTTAGATTTATAACAGGTCATGAAAATATCCTTTATGAGTTATCAGCATTTAATATGCTATATGTTTAAATATATGAGGTTTCAAGATAAAATCAGAGATAATCAAACATCGGCAAAATGGTAAAGAACCCCTTCAAAAAATATCGTTTAATTCATCTTGGATTAACAAAAAACTAACCAACTGAAAATAAAGGAAATAAAAAAACGGATTCACTCCTGCAGCTGATCATGGCCGGCGGGATTTGGAGGATCCAAGACGCCGGCAAACAGAATTATAAATCATCTCTAATTGTCTGTAACCGGCAATAACCAGACACGAAATGAGGGCCGGCAACTCTTTTGTTCGCCTGCCCCCATTTTTCCCATCTATTTTCTTTCATTACTTTCATACTATAATTATTGACATATTTTATCTGATATGATGATAATTAGAATTATCGTAAATAGTTACAAGATTACGCTCTGCCATTTTGAACAATGTAATTGAATGAGAACTGTTTCGCGATCAAAATACATCGGATAAAGTTGTTCGTTATCAACCTTTTGTTTTTATTGAACGATTGTATCTTATCGGAGACAATGAAATGGATCTTTTGTCGGGTGATATATCGCTCCTGGTTTTCAGACGAATACAGCAAAAAAATGCAAAAACGATTTCATTTGACTCACAAACCCTGAAAATGCTGGTCGAAATTGACGGGAAAAGGAATCTGAGTCAAATCGCCCAATATACCGGTCTGAAAATGAACAAAATCAGGGAGGTTGTTTCCCGACTGATAGGGCTCAACCTGGTGGAGCCGGTCGTACCGGCCACGAACAGTATAAACCCGGAATTTTTTCAATATCTGCAGGCCCAGTTATCTCTGGCCATCGGTCCTTTAGCGAGTATCCTGATTCAAGATGCAGTCAATGACCTGGGCCATATTAAGACTGCGTTTCCAAAATCCCATGCCCCTGAACTTATCGAAATACTGTCAAGAGATATTCAGGATGATGAAGAACGGTCTGTTTTTACCCAAAACATGATCAACCGGTTGAAAGGTGAATAATACTTTTTGGACCACATCCAAAGAAGATACAACTGTCGGCGTAAACGAATTCTTTCTAATAGCAAGGAGATAAAATATGCTGGTTATCTGTGAAGAATGCGGAAAAAAATATAAAATCGACCCTGCAAAAATAAAGGGAGATAAAGCGATCTTCAAATGTAAGAACTGCGCCTGTTTGATAACGGTGAGAAAACCACAGGAAACACCCCTGTACAGCGCATCGAAATCCGAATTCTCTCAAACAGCAGCGAAACCCGATCCGCAGACGGCCGCCGGTGATACCGGTATTCGTTATTCCAAAAAAATGCACCGTTTCGGCTTAAAGGGTAAAATGATAACTCTGTTTCTTGTTCTCCCAATCTTGATTATCGCTGCTTCCGGCGTGCTTTATTTAATGCAGTTTAGAAGTCTTTCCAATCTTCATACAAAAGAAGGCGCCAAAGTAATATCACAAATGGCAAAATATATGATCATCGAAAAATCCAGAGCCGTGTCCGGACAATGCCGGGTATACTTAGACGGTCATCCATCCCTTACGAAAGAATTTTTTGTATCGGACGTGGATTTAAAAAAACTAGCGGTCAATAAAATCGGACAGACCGGGGAAACATTTCTTTATTCAATTTCCGAATTCGGCAAACCAGCGAAGATCTGGCTGCATTCCAATGAAAAACTTCACGGTATGGCCGTGAAAGAGGCCATGGAAAAGCTGTTGGGAAGTGAATACAAAAAATATATGAAAATCTGGAAATACCCCGAAGAAGCTAAGAATCTTGAAAGCGCTGGATTATACCTTCTCAAGGACGATAAAGGTCAGCTTCGGGAGCAGTATATTTTCCTGTCCCCCATCGGTGAAACAAAATTTGGTATTGCGGGCGCCACTTACCTGGATGAATTCACCAGACCCATTAGGGTCATGGAGGCCCGTACCGCCATGTCCTCTGTAAGGGTCAGGAACACGATTATCGGTATTGTTGCAGGGACACTTTTGCTCTTCGCCGTCATCGTTTCCTTTTATGGATACCATTTGACAGAAAGGATCAAGTCATTGACCGAGCTCGCGAACAGAATCAGTATTGGCGAACTCGACACAAAAATAGATATGAAAACCGGTGATGAAATCGAAGACCTGGCCAATGCTGTTACCCGTATGCAGGCAAGCATCAAACTGGCGATCGGAAGATTTCGAAGAAACCAATAATTTTGCCCACGGTGTAAAGGAGATTTGGATGCGAAAGCGACCTTTTTTTGTCATAATTATTTTTATTTTGATTGTCGTAATGATTTTGTTTTTCTGGCGCCCATGGGGAGCAAAAAAAATTAAAATCGGTTTTATTTTACCGCTTACGGGCGATCTGGCAAATGTCGGCAAAGGTTCTAAGTTCGCCGCGGAACTTTACAAAGAAGAGATCGGTGGAACACTCAAAGTGGGTGACAAGAAGTATAACCTGGAATTTATTTATGAAGACAACCGGACGGACGTCGACCAGGCAATATCGGCGGCTATTAAACTGATCGTTGAAGATAACGTTCTCGCTATTGTGGGCCCCCAATCAAGCCGTCAAGCCATACCGGCGGGTGAAATCTGTGAGATTAACTCAACCCCCATGATTTCTCCGTGGTCGACAAATCCGCAGACCACTGCTTTTCGACCTTATATTTTCAGAGGCTGTTTCCTGGACCCGTTCCAAGGACCCGTTATCGCTAAATTCGCGACCAAGGAATTCGGCGCCAAAACCGCCGCGGTTTTGTACGACAAGGAAAGTGACTATCCCAAAGGTCTTGCCAAATATTTCAAGACTGCCTTCGAAGGAATACACGGCTCTGGTTCCGTTGTTGCATTTGAAACATTCGTAACCAATGAAAAGGATTTTAATAAACAGCTCACAGCAATCATCGATTCAAAAGCGAATATCTTGTTTGTGCCCCAGTATTATTCTGAAGTTCATTTAATTGTAAAGCAGGCCCAGGCCATGGGATGGAATAAACCCATCCTCGGTGGTGACGCGTGGGGATCATCGGAACTCATGAACTTGTGCGGTGACGGGTGCAAGGGGCAGTTTTTCTCTACCCATTACGCAGCAGCCGGTGCCAAGGGACGGACCCAGGAGTTCATCGAGCTATTTGAAAGCAAGTATGGCTATGAACCGGACGATGTGGCTGCATTGACTTGGGATTCAGTCCGGCTTCTTTTGGAAGCGATCCAAAACTCACAGGTGTTGACAGGCGATCTCATGACGGACCGTGACGCTATCAAGGACCAGATGGCAGAGATTACTGATTTCGAAGGAATCACCGGTAAAATGTCCTTTACCCCGGAAGGCGATCCGAGTAAATGTGCGGTCATTGTTAGAATCAGTGAAGGCGGGGCCTTTGAATTTTACCAGTCCGTCTGCCCGTAATGGAGCGTAAATTGCGAATCCGTCTAAGCTTTGTATGACTGAAAAAACCCCATGTGGCGGTGGCTAAGAAAGGAGCGAAAAAACAGAAAGGCAAGGGCCCGTTTAGATAATTTAATATATTTTTTAATTATTGATTGTATCGTACGTTACAATTTGGGGTTTTTTGTCCAAAACCGCGAATTTTCAGAAAAACGCCGTAAATCTTTATTTGATAGGCCTTTAGAGCAAAAATTGATTTTTAATCTTTTTGCCGATTAACCCCAAAAACCATCAACATCGATTTGATTATTTAAGAGCTCTCTTGCGGATGTTTCGCTTCAAACCCACGATTTTAAGGGCACCAAGAAAACGACCGCTTTTCTACAATCTGTAATTTTTAAAAGAATAAAACCGATAAAATTAGTTTTATTGGAAAATATGAGTTTTGTCAAAACTAGAAAAGCGTTAATTTACAGGATGTTATAGAGACTGTGATGCTGAATTTCAAAATCAATTTTGATAATTATATTCAATTATATCAATAGGTTTAATATGCCCATCGGAAATATGGCGGTTTTGGACAAAAAAACCCTATATAGGACCAGCGGGGGCACAACTCCGACGAATCTGGGTCCATGAGGTACACTCATAAACAAAAAGGACCATGGAAACTGATTTACTCTGCATCATATTCCACACGCGCTGAAGCCATGAAACATGAACGTTTTTTGAAAAGTGGTCAGGGACGCGAGTGGATTAGGGATCAAATTTTAGAGAAATAACTGATCCTTTTTCGCTCAGTTGGCGAGTCCGCCTGCGGCGGATTAACCATCTTGTCCGCGGTTTCCGCCTCAGGCGGACTGGGGAGCCAACCAATAACAGGCCCGGTCAATTTGATCGGGCCTTAATTATTTAAAATTCTATGAAATTTTGGGTATACATACTCCAAAGCCAAACTACCGGTAAGCTATATAGCCAAATTCGACTTTCAAAAATAGGTTTTGGACTCCGAACGGACACAGCATTCTCCGGTCTTCGTTTTTCAAATCTTCTGGTTTAACGAAAAATATTGTTCATATTGTTTTTATTGAATATTTGGTGTATTCATTTGTAAAGTAGTATTTTTGAGATTAAAAACTCAAGTTCGCACCCTGTGTAGTGTTGGTTGCCTCTGCTTTTGGGATATATATGAGAGAAGCAAGAATAATTTTTAAAAACATTGAAACTGTTTATTATGTCAGCAATGATCTTATGCTTGATCTGCCTGATTTGTTAAATCATGAACAAGGGGAACTGGAAAAAATAATATTAGATACTGCCGCATTTTTCGGCATGGAAACCCTTTCTTATGTCGTTTTTAAACGCGGATATGCGATGCTGATCAGGGTGCCGGCAACGGTAGAGGTTTCCAATGCGGAAATAATCAAAATGGTTTCAAAATATTATGGAAAATCAAGGGGCGAAAAACTACGATTGCTTTCTAAAAATCCTTCATCAGAAGAGTATATGGAAATCATTCAAAGGCACAAAGATAACCTGTGCAACCTCCAGCACTTTGTCAGGTTATACAGTCAAAGATTTTCACTTTTGTATAATCGTAACAAAAAGAAAAAAGGAAGTATATGGCGTCAAAGATTCAGAAGCTATCCCGTCGAGGATAACCATGAGATTATTACCCAGGCTGTTGCCTATGTCCATACAAGACCGATCAATATGGGGATCGTAAAGGATCCATCCAAATGTAAATTCTCATCCTGGGCAAAAGCTGTTTCCGGGGATTTAAAGTGGGAAAAAAAATACAGGAAACTCACTAAACAGAAAACCTGGAAAAGCGCAAAAACAATATATTCCAAAAAGCATGAAATAATGGCTGGCAGAATGAACAAACCATTCTTTGGGCGAATAGATCAAGAACTCATAAAACAGTATCGGGAAAAGAACAAAATAACACCAGCCATACTAAGAGCGAGAAAACACAACTGGAAAAAAATGTTTAATCAATTAAAAATATATGGTGAGAAAAATGGTAATTATTTGTTCCCAAGGAATTCTAAAAAATATTCTCCGTTACTAAAATGGATTAGAAACCAACGAAATCACCTCAGGAAAGGAAGCCTGGTTAAGGAATATTTAGATGCTTTTAAAAGTATTGATTTCCCTCTGGATGTAAAAACATATATAATAAAAAGTTCACACAACCCAGATGCAAAACCCTCAAAAATATGGATGAATAATTTCAAAATCGCTAAAAATTATTCTCTAAAAAACAAGGGGCTTCAACCTCCATATAAGAATAAGGCGGTCGCCCGATGGATTACCGTCCAGCGTCACCAACACAAGAAAAACAGGTTAACGAAAATTTCTGTTGATTTGTTAAATTCAATAAATTTTCCTTGGTGACATTGATGGAGATGGAGTGCTTACAAAGCATATATCTATAGCTAAGGGCTCGCGCAAAAATAACTTCACATTTTAAGGGGCGAATCATCCCATTCGGCTGCGTTGCAAAAGCTCGAAATATGCTTGATATTTCTGCGTTTTTGCGCCTTGCCGACTGGGCGCCTCGACCCTTAAAATTTGTGAATTTATTCTTACGCGAACCCTAAGCAAAAGAGGAAACAATGAAAATTAAATTGTGTGTTTTATTTCTGTCATTTTTCTTATCAGCGTGCGCTCCAAGTTATACATCTACTTCTGTGCCCCAGGACAGGTGTTCCAAATATGCCAGAACCGCCGTGGAACAACATGAAGAGAATATCAGAAGGAACTGCGGATTTGACGATCCAAGATGGCATACAGATTATGATGCCCATTATAACTGGTGCCGGGAAGTTCCTCCGGAAGTTTCCGTCGCGGAAAACAGGGACCGTCAGAACCTGCTTAATAATTGCGGTACAGACAAGACCGGTTTCTGTACACAATACGCGAAAACAGCCGTCGGGCAGCATGAAGAGAATATCAGACAAAACTGCGGGTTTAAAGACCCGAGATGGCACTCGGATTATGATGCCCATTTTAATTTTTGCATGGAAGTCCCTCTGGACGCCTCTGAAGCGGAAAACAGGGACCGCCAGACGCTCTTTGATACCTGCACCCAGGGTAAAGATGAAGCGGCGACATCCGCATCATTTCCTGTAATACCTGAAAACAAGAAAATCCGACTTGCTGTTATCCAGTTTAAAACACTCAAAAATGCTTCCCAGAGTAATGTGCTGGGAACAATGGTTTCTGAAATATTCACGACAGAAGCTGTAAACAGTAATGCCTTTAAGATCGTTGAAAGGGAACAGTTAAATAAAGTATTAAAAGAATTTGAAATCAGTCAAAGCGGAATAGTCGATACATCCCAGGCCCGGGAAATCGGGAAAATGCTGGGTGCTGACGCGATTATTACCGGATCAGTGATGAAAATCGGAAGCAGTATAAGGATTGACGCCAGAATTATTGAAATCGAAACCGGAGTGATCATCAGCGCGGAAAGCCGGACATGCCTGGAAGAACTGAAAGAAATCAGCCGAAATATCAACAGAATCACAAAGGCTTTAACTGAAAAGTATTACCAGAAGACAAAAAACCAATAGAAGTGGTTTCAAAACATCTCATACAGTAAACAAAGATCACAGACAATAGTGTCGATCGCTGAATGACATACGAAATGAAAAAACAAAAACCGTCACTCGATTTATCAGCCATAATTATCCTTGTTGTGCTTTGTGCGTCCTGGGGGCTTCAGCAGGTAACGATTAAAATCGTTAACCATGGTATATCTCCGACATTGCAGGCGGGAATTCGATCAATCGGGGCAACCATACTGATCTGGATCTGGATGATCATACGCCGGGAACCGTTGTTTGAAAAAGACGGTACACTTTGGTGGGGAATTTCAGCGGGTTTTCTTTTTTCCATTGAGTTTCTCCTGATTTACTGGGGTCTCGATTATACCAATGCTTCACGCGCGGTTATCTTCATTTATATTTCACCGTTTATTGTCGCACTGGGTGCACAACTTTTTATACCCGGGGAACACCTGCGTATCATTCAGATCTCCGGCCTTTGCTGCGCGTTTACCGGTATTATCATCGCGTTCAGTGAGTCGCTGACCCTTCCAACCCATCATATGCTGATCGGAGACAGTATGTTAATCGTGGCCGGTATATTATGGGGTGCCACGACAGTTCTTATCAAAGCCAGTCCACTTGTGAACATCAAGCCATCCAAAACACTGATTTATCAGCTATCTGTTTCAGCTATTATTCTCCCTGCAAGTTCTCTCGCACTGGGTGAGCCGGGTATTATGTCAATGACACCGCTGATTGTCGGCTGCCTCCTTTATCAGATTTTGTGGGTTGCCTTCATCACCTATCTCGCCTGGTTCTGGCTCCTTCGCACTTACCCTGCATCACGTGTCGCATCATTTACTTTTCTCACACCGATTTTTGGCGTTCTTGCAGGTGCCATGCTTTTAAAGGAACCGATAACCATTTCACTTTTAATGGCTCTTTTATTAGTGGGTATAGGAATTTATCTTGTAAATCGACCTGCCACTGAATAGATATCCTGATCAAAAAGATTCGGAATTCGGGGTCGGTATCGCAATCGTGTTTTCAATGACATAGAACAATTACAGCAGCCTGAACCTACTATTTTAGAGATTGCTCCTGCGATTTAAATGATATGTATATAGTCTTTGTTCTTTAACTATACTCTCAATACCGGGTTTTATGGCAATAATGAAAAATTGATATATGAATTTCAAAAGGACCTATTCAGATGAACAAAATCGAAAAAGCCATCGAAATCGCGCTTTCTGCCCACCGCGGCCAGGTTGATAAAGCAGGGAAGCCATATATCCTCCATCCTCTTCGATTAATGCTTCAGCTCGAAGACGAAATGGATATGATTTCAGCTTTACTCCACGATGTATTGGAAGATTCGCACTACACACCCGATAAACTTGTTGAACTCGGGATTCCCGAAAAAGCAATTGAAGTCATTCCTTATCTTACGCGAAAAAAAAATGAAACTTATAAAGATTTTATAAAAAGAGCCGGGGGCAATAGACGGGCGCGGCAAATAAAAATATTGGATATAGAAGATAACATGAATATTTCAAGAATCGATACTATTACCCGGAAGGACATGGACCGCCTGAAAAAATACCACGCGGCACTAAAATATTTGAAGGCAGTATGAAATTTATATAAGATGTTTACGGGTTAAAAGTTAAAATCCGGCGGCCCGGAAAAAAGCAACCATGTTTTCTTTTCCTCATTGTATTTCCACAATTGATCATCTTGGATTGTTCGCACAATAAGCTGGTTTAATAAATAGTATTCAATCTGGACGATTTGTATAATTTCAAGCTTATTGTCTGACATAATGACATTTTTTACTTCGTATTCGTTTACCTTAATATTTTTATACTTGAGACGGTCTATCTTTTTTTTCTTAATCACTGAAGGATCCAGTAACTGATAAGCGGCACCGAAATCCGATCTGATCATAGAAACTCTATAATAATCTGAAATCATTTCAAATTTTGCCATTTTACTTTTCAACGAGATCGTCGAGCATCCCATCATTAAAAAAATACTCAGAAGAACATAGATTATATTTTTTTTCATGATACACCTTTTTGATTTGGTTTCCTTCGAATCATTGATGGTTAGAAGTGGTTTCAAAACCGTCAATCACTTCTATAAAATCCTCAACTTTAGCGAAAGCTCTTCAAGTTGTTTTTTGCTTGTTTCAGATGGCGCCTGTGTCAATAAACAGGCCGCTTTTTGAGTCTTGGGAAAAGCGATTACATCACGAATCGACTGCTGTTCACAAAGAAGCATAACCAGCCTGTCGAATCCGAATGCGATACCCCCATGCGGCGGTGCTCCGGAATCAAGGGCATCAAGCAAAAAACCAAATTTCTCTTCATAGGTTTCCTTTTCCATTCCAAGGGCTTCAAATACCTTCTCCTGCAGGTCCCTCTGGTGTATACGGATACTGCCGCCGCCGATTTCAGAGCCGTTCAGAACAAGATCGTACGCTCGGGATTTTACCGTCAGAGGATCATCCGCCAGTTTACCATAATCTTCCTCAATTGGAGATGTAAAAGGATGATGCATGGCCTGGTAGCGTTTTTCATTCTCATCGTATTCCAGTAACGGAAACCGGGTAACCCAAACAAAGTTAAACGCGTTTGCATCGACAAGACCGAGTTTTTTCCCAAGGTGATTCCTTAGGTGACCAAGCGCTTCATTCACGACTTTTGGCTGGTCTGCCACAAACAATATAAGATCCCCCGGTTCCATTCCAATACGATCGACCATCGCCTTTTTCTCTTTATCACTGAAAAATTTTGTTATGGGAGATTGCCACTCATCCGGTTTAACTTTAATCCATGCCAGCCCCTTGGCGCGGTATACAGTTACAAAATCAGCAAGATCATCGATCTCTTTTCTTGAAAAATCGATACAGCCCTTCGCATTGAGAACTTTAACAATTCCACCTTTTTTTACAACATTTGAAAACACCTTAAAATCGGAATCTTTTACAATATCGGATATATCTTTTAATTCAAGGTCAAAACGTGTATCCGGTTTATCAAGACCATAGCGCCCGACAGCTTCATCATAAGAAAACCTGGGGAAATTCGGTTTCAGAGTGATATCAAGGACCTCTTTAAACAGGTTGATCATCATCTTTTCAGCAATACGCATCACATCTTCTTCACCGATAAAAGACATTTCCATATCAATCTGTGTAAACTCCGGCTGCCTGTCAGCCCGTAAATCCTCATCCCTGAAACAGCGGACGATCTGGTAATACCTGTCAAACCCTGATATCATGAGCAGCTGTTTGAATATCTGGGGTGACTGCGGCAGGGCGTAAAACTGACCGGGATTGACACGACTGGGCACAAGATAATCACGTGCTCCTTCAGGCGTACTCCGGGTTAAAACAGGGGTTTCAATTTCAAGAAACCTGTTTTCATTCAAATACTCCCGAATGAACGCGGCGGCCTTATGCCTTAAAATAATATTTTTCTGCTGGCTCGGACGTCTTAAATCCAAATGACGATATTTCAAGCGGATGGTTTCGGACACATCAATAGCATCCTCAATCAGAAATGGAGGCGTATTCGCAAAATTCAATATTTTAAGTTCAGTGACCAGGATTTCAATTTCCCCGGTAAAACGTTTGGGATTAACCATGCCTTCAGGACGATGCTCCACCTTACCGCGTACTGCGAGAACATATTCACTTCGAATCGCATGCGCTTTCGCGTGAACGTCTTTTTCCACATCAGGGTTAAAAACCACCTGAGTCAGTCCATCCCGATCTCTTAAATCAACAAATATAACACCGCCATGATCCCTGCGGCGCTGCACCCATCCCATAAGCACTACTTCTTTACCGATATCATCTTTACCAAGCTCGCAGCAGCTATGGGTCCGTCTCATTTCTCCCAGTATATCAGCCAACGATTTGCTCCTTTCTAACTACTTATAATTGTCTTTGATAAATAATGTTTTTATAATAGTCGTTTTTTTATTCTATCCACAATATCATTGATTGGGACATCCACCTGTTCTTTGGTGTTCATATCCCTGAGTATAGCGGCACCTTCCTCGATCTCTTTATCTCCGACTATCAATACATAATCGGCACTCAGCTTGTTGGCTTGTTTCATCTGACTTTTCAAACTTCTGTCTTCAAAATCCATTTCTGCCTGAATACCCCCATAACCCAACGCACAATTCCACTCAAATGCCATTTCCTGGGCTTTTTGACCCAGGGCGGCAATAAACATCGCGGGCTTTTTAATCAGGTTTTCACGATTTAATCCGCATATTTCCGCAAGCCTGTCAAAACCGATTGCAAAACCTGTTGCAGGAATATCAGGTCCTCCCAGGGCTTTTACAAGACCATCATATCGGCCGCCGCCCACCACGGCACTCTGAGCCCCTAACAAACCGGTCTGGATCTCAAAAATCGTACGAGTATAATAATCAAGTCCCCTGACCAGCCGGTCATCAATCTCAAAGGGTATATCGAGTCTTTCAAGAGATCGTTTTAATATTTCAAAATGTTCACTGCACTCTCCGCAAAGGGTATCTGTAATAGACGGCGCGTCTTCCATCGCTTCCCGGCATGATGGGACCTTGCAGTCCAGTACCCTCAGCGGGTTCTTATCTTTTCGCCTTTTACAGTCTGTGCATAATAAATTTTCTTTCGAAGCAATAAAATCTGAAAGCGCTGTTTTGAATATCGGCCGACATTTCGGGCAGCCCAGTGAATTAATATATGTGATAATGTCGGTTATTGAAAGCCTTGATA
>JAUVGT010000425.1 GCA_030593645.1 Deltaproteobacteria bacterium | reverse complement strand
CACCCGGGCTCACAGCTTCCTGTGAAGTGATTGTTCCGCCAAGTTTTTTAAAATTTGTGGCGAATACTTCCTGCAGCTGATCAGCGTACACACTGCCGTCATGAATGGTAGCCGCTTTTCTTACCTTAAGTTTATTATAGGCAAATTCCGCTGCAACAGCGCCCTGGATTTTGTCATTATGGCATGTACGCAGGTAGCCATCATAACCAGCGCCGCGTGCAGGATCTGTCAGGGCAGGAGCTGTGTTTGAAGGAGAAACAGTGGGGATGCCCATCTTCCAAAGAATTGGAACACCGGCAGTAGCTGCACTGGAGCAGTTTGAACCAACGGCTGCAACAATTGATGGATCCGAAGCAATTTTTGATGCTGCGGCCTGGCCGCCCTCAGGACCACACATGGTGTCCTGACCGCTGAGTTTGATTTTGTGGCCTTTGATCTTTCCGCCAAAATCTTCAATGGCCATTTCAATACCGCGAACAGTATCCATACCCAGAGAAGTGTTCGGTCCGGATGTTACAAACCAATAAGCGATATGAACAGGATCTTTGGGTTTAATCTTAACGACGCTAGCACTTGCTGCCCCTACAATACCAAAAACAAAAATAAGGACGACGAAAACACTAAATAAACGTTTCATGAGAATTTCTCCTTTCATTAAAATAAAAAGTGATGGGTGAGAAATTACTAATCATACAACTATGTTTTTTCATCACCCTCCCCCAATAAAACCCCATGTCCGGAAACCTCAATCATACGAGATTCTCGTGCAATGGCGGCTTATATATAAATGGTACTACCATTTGTCAACCCAAAAATATCCGGTATCGGAATCAAGGTGATAAGTAACCGAATATTTTTATTTTTTAGATTGCAAAGGCATACCATTTTTACACCGTTTCTTCATCCTGCATTTTTTTCATATACCGGTTAAACCTGCGTACATGCCCCTTGGCAAGATTGCGCGCGTCATCTGATTTCCCCAGTTCAACCGATTCAACAATATCACAAAGGTCCTTGTAATTCTCCGCCATTACATTGACTCTCATGGGAAGATATTTCATCAGATAATGGATAATGTTATAATGTATTGTCTTACATATTGAAATATAAATTGGATTTCTTGAAATATCGGCGATAGCAAGATGTACCTTTTTGTCCGCCTCCCAAAAATGTGTGATATAGTCGATACCCATATCAACATACTTTTTCGCATCTTCAAGCAGTTTTTTCAACTCCCTGATATCTTCATCAGTAACTCTTCCTGCTGCCAGTTCCGCCACATCCCCTTCAACCCTTTCCCGGAATTCGGCAAGATGATTGAGTGAAACATTCTGTGACTTTATCAAAAGATCAAGACTTTCCGTCACCTGGTCGGCGGATACAGTCGTAACGATCGCACCGCCCCCCATACCCAGTTTTATTTCGATCAGGCCTTTCTGTTCCAAGACCCGGAGAGCTTCCCGGATGGTACTCCTGCTGGTTTGAAGCATCTCTTTCAATTCTCGTTCCGGAGGCAGTTTCTCACCGACTTCTATTTTTCCACTGATTATGGCTTCCTGGATCTGGTCAACCACATCCTGAAAAATTCGATTCTGTTTTGCCGCATGGAACAAGTCAGTCATATTGAGAATAATTGCCCGTCATTTAAATGTGGTTAATGAATACTCTTCATTTTATTGGAGTTATTCAAACATCTTTCCGAATGGTCAGACCATTTATTACAGTTCAAACGGGTTGTCAAGAACAAATTGATTCAAAACCGTCTATATCTGGTTTAATTTTCTGATTTTCAAGTCCCGCATCATCAGGTACAATTCTGAAATTACTATTTTTTACCAGATATATGGATATCATCCCGAATGACCACCAGTTGTTGTATATGGTTGTCATAACAAATTTTGCGGCCACCCTGTTCAAACGTATCGATTTAAAAATCAGAATGTGTCTGAAAAATAGTGATTCGATTTGAAGGCCGGTCACAGTACGGTGAAAAACAGAGCATAGAACACCAGAATGTAAATCCGCCCGAGACAAGTAAATATTTTTCACTCGCCTGAAACGCTAAGGTATGTTTTTAATAGAAACTTGTTGAGTCACATCATTAATGTTAGTATAGAAAACGGAAAACAGAGCATAGAATTAAAACCAATTCCATAATATCTAATTTGCTGGTAAACATAATGACCCATTCAAAAAAAATAATAGCCCTTGTTGTTAAAAATGATGATGAAGCATGCAAAAAAGCAAATGAGCTTGAAGCATGGCTGAAAGAGAAAAATATAGAAGTTGTGAGGAAACAAATCATTTTCCCCAACCCCAACGGAACCGGGGGCAATAAAAAGCCCGCTCCTCCGGATCTGTTCTGCGCGTTTGTGCTGGGCGGGGATGGGACATTTTTGAGCGCGGTCCGCTGGATCGGTGACAGGAGGGTCCCGATCATCGGGGTTAAATTCGGGACTGTCGGATTCCTTGCCGAAATCACTGAAGACGACCTGTTTTCAGTGGCAGAATCTATCCTGAACAACAATTTCAAAACAAATCCCAGGATGCGCCTTGAAATAAAAGTCATTCGACAGGGTAAAGAGGTCGCCAAAGAGACCATATTAAATGATGTTGTCATTAATAAGGGCGCCCTGGCCAGGCTGGCCCACATCAACACCTATATTAATGACCAATACCTGACCACCTACAGCGCGGACGGCCTCATTGTCTCTACACCCACCGGTTCCACCGCGTATTCTCTTGCAGCCGGCGGACCCGTCATTCACCCGGAAGTTCCGGGCATTATTATGACGCCGATCTGCCCCTTTACCCTGACAAACCGGCCTCTTGTTGTTCCGGAGTCCGTTCGTATCAAACTCAAACTGGAAAAGAAAACCTCAGACATTATGCTGACATTTGACGGCCAGGAAGGTCTTGAAATCGATCATAAAGACGAGATTATTATCAGGAAAGGAAATTACCCCGTTGAAATGATCAGCATTCCGGATCAGAATTACTTCGATGTATTAAAAGCCAAACTGAGATGGAGCGGCGGGCGGGGATAACTTCCAAAAAACGAATCCAAATGGCTGAGAAAATGGAAAAATGGAAATTCGATATTAAAAAGCAAGCAGCTGGAATATATATCCTCAATGATTCCGTTCTATTTTTCCTTGATTTCAAATGTATTACCGTCAAAATCCCGGATAAATGTAAGCGTCTTGCCCGGTTTTGATACCTGTGTCATTTCTACATTTAAAGTGCGGCATTCTTCCAGAAATTTTTCAAGATGATCCGTTTCAATACAGACGTGTTCGATTTTATTGATCCGTTTCTTTTCATGATCATTGATAAAGATTTCGAAATGGATATCGGGGCCCCTGTAATTAATGATTATTAACTCAAGATCTATATTGAATATCTGTTTTGAAAGATCAGCCGGTACTGTTTTGGGTTTCATCTTTTCAAGACCCAGAAGGGTTTTATAAAACCTGTCGCTGTGTTCTTCCGAGCTGCACACAAGGGCAATGTGTTTTAGTTTCATTGTATATCCTTTATCATTTTTATCGGAATTCGGGGTCGGTATCGGTATCGCAATCGTCTTTTTTTAAGGTGTTGTATAGGGTAGATTTAGAATCGACCCCTGCATCATATAAATCCTCGAATCCTTGAATCCTTGAAACCTATATTTACCTTAGTAAAAATCCGGGTCCAAAGGGCTCGGCTTTGACTTGTCCGCCATAGCTTTAGCGGCGGTGGGTCACCCCTCTAAGGGGATTTAACAAGTGCCTAAAGTGCGCTAAAGTGACTAAAATGCCTAAAGTTAATGAATCCTGTCTGTTTTTATTTAAAAGATGGAGCT
>JAUVGT010000108.1 GCA_030593645.1 Deltaproteobacteria bacterium | reverse complement strand
AGCTCCATCTTTTAAATAAAAACAGACAGGATTCATTAACTTTAGGCATTTTAGTCACTTTAGCGCACTTTAGGCACTTGTTAAATCCCCTTAGAGGGGTGATCCACCGCCGCTAAAGCTATGGCGGACAAGTCAAAGCCAGGCCCTTTGGACCCGGATTTTTACTTTTGACAATTACTATGAACGCCTTTGTTTTTGAACCATTCTTCAAGAATCTTGAGCCCCTCTTCAATTGAAATCCGGGGAGAATAATTAAGATCCTTTTTTGCCGCATCAATGTTGAACCAATGGGATGTGCCAAGCTCACGGGCCACAAATCGGGTCATCATCGGTTCATTCCTTGCATTTACTGCCTTATAAATCAGTTCGAGTACGGCACCCGCTAAAAACGCAGCACCCTTTGGAACAGATCGTTTGACCGGTTTAAGTCCGGCGGCTGCCAGAATGGAATTGATCATCTTCCAGAGTAAAACCGGCTGGTCCTGGCTGATAAAATAGATGTTGCCGGATAGCTCCGGTTTTTCCGCCAGTTTTTCAAAAGCAAGTATGTGGGCTTCCGCTGCGTTGTCGACATATATTGTATCCACACGATTTTGGCCGTTACCGATTATTTTGAGTTTTTTTGCCCTGGCGATGATTCTGGGTATCAGATGATTGTCACCGGGTCCCCATATGATATGGGGTCTTATAACGATGGCCGGAAGACCGTTTAAAGTTGCTTTTAAAACGCTTTGTTCAGCCATCGCTTTTGTTTTGGGATAATGGGCATGGTATTTATCAGGATAAGGTACGGATTCATCAACACCTTCCATATCTTTGCCGTCAAATATCACACTGGGTGAACTGGTATATATGAGCCTTGAAATGCCATATTGTTTGCATGCTGTAATGATATTTTGAGTACCGGTAACGTTGGTCCGGTAGAATTCTGAATATGGCCCCCAGACACCCGGTTTGGCAGCGACATGGAATACCGCGTTCATCCCGCGGCATGCTTCCTGCACTGTATCTTTGTCACCGATATCACCCTGAATCTGCTCAATATCCATTGAATCCAAAGCGGGATATCTGCTCCTGGAGAAGCTTCGAACACTGTGACCTTTTTTTATAAGTTGTTTGACAATCGCATGGCCCAGAAAACCGCCGCCGCCTGTAACAAGTATTTTTTCCTGTTCTGTTTTCATGGTTATGTCGTTCCTGTAGCTGATTTAGATGTGTTTTTGATAACGGTTATCGTTTTTTTTCCGCCCACACAGCCAGTTTTTCCCTGAAAATCTTTGAATTATGTCTGATATCCACAGGGAAGGAATTATGAAATAATATGGTATTGATATCTTTAGTGAGTGTATTTTTTCCACCAAGATCGATAAGTTCGGATTTGATCTTCTTTTGATCCTGTTTTTTGTATTCAGGTTCAAGTTCTATACAAATAACCGGTTTTTGATGAAACCGTTTTCCAACACCCACCAGGGCGCTTCGAAATACTCCGGGATGATTGTTGAAAATTGATTCACAACAGACAGAGTAGAGTGTTTTTTCAGCAGTGATTACCCGGTGGCTCTTGCGCCCGCAAAACCAGAACCGGCCCTTTTCATCAATTCTTCCAAGATCACCCATCCTGTGCCAAATTTCATCCCCCTGCCTGATTTTAGAAAGGGCATCTGCTTCGGGTCTTTCAAAATACTGCTTTGTGACATGATCACCTTTAACAGTAATTTCTCCAATTTGACCGTCATCGACAATCAATTCATCAGACCATTCTTCGATGGGGTCATCACTGATTTTAATGGTTCTAATCATGAGGTCATTAATGGGACGGCCCACGCATACACCATGGCCCTGTTCACTGAGCTTTCGTGTTTCAGACAGTATTTCATCGGATTTTATAGAAATGATCGGGACCGCTTCAGTGGCACCGTACGGAGTATGAATTTCAGCATCTTCGTTTAGTAAACACTTAAATCGCTCAATAATTACAGGTGACACAGGCGCACCCGCGGATATGACCCGTTTTAGCGAAGGGAGCTTAATCCGATTTTCAACCCCGTATCTTCCCACGCGATTGAGAAGGGCGGGGGAGGCAAACATGTTTGTCACACCATGATTATTGATGGCTTCAATAATTTTTTTGGGATTTACGTGTGCCGGTTTGGTTGGGTCCATGTCCGGAATCACAGCGGTGATACCCAGAGCCGGCCAGAAAAGCGCAAAAAGCGGAAATGTTGACAGGTCTATCTCATCGGTTGAAATCCCTAAATGAGATTTTATATGTTTCAGCTGCGCGTCGAAATTACCATGGGAATACACCGCGCCTTTGGCAGGCCCGGTGCTTCCTGTTGTAAATAAAATAGCAGCCGTGTCATCCTGTCGGGTTGCCGCCATTTGAAACGGTTTTTGATTCACTTGTTTCAGATAGGAATGGGTATATCCTCCCCAGAACCATCGCCGGCCGACGGTGACCCATATTTTTACTGTTTTAAAATAACCGGGAAAAAATTTTCGTACCATGTGAGCCAGTGGAATACCGATAAACGCTTCCGGCCTGCTCTCTTTAAGACAGGACAGCATACGCTTGATACCCATACCTGGATCAACCACCACAGGAATCGCACCGATTTTGAACAAAGAAAAAATGAGAATAAAAAAATCGAGACTGGGTTTGACCATTAGAATAGTGCGTGTCCCGGATTTGACACCGGCATTGATCAGGCCGTGTGCCATGTGATCGGATTCCTGCTCAAGCTGTCGAAAAGTGAGGTGGCTATAGGATACACGTCCCTGCTTACGGCCATCGGGGGTGATGACAGCTTTCTTATAGGGCATACATCTGGCCATTCTTTTTAAATAAGTTGCGATATTTACATAGTTGCCGCTTTTTTTATTGTATTTTTTCATGATTAAATTATTGCATTTTCCTGTTTAAGTTATTAAGAAGCAGTAAATTTTTGGGTCCAAAGGGTCCGGATTTGATCCCTATTGTAGGGCATAGCACATTACAGAGCATTTGTTTTTAAGAAATTTTTTACAAGATCGGTTACCCGGGAAGGTTCATCCTCAAGAATATAATGACCGGCATTTTCAAATAAATGCACTTTTGCTTCAGGGAACCTGCGCTGCCATTCAGCCAGGTAATCGGTATCAAAAACAAAATCGTGTTTTCCCCAGCAGATCAGCATCGGGACATGATTGAGGGCTTGAAGGTTCTCATCCACGTGCTTCACACGATTAAAACTGGGGTCTGAAGATTTTACAGGAATATCCTCAACAAACTTCAGGGTGGCAATCCTGTTTTTCCAGCTGTTATAAGGCGCTGACAGGCCTGTTTTTACGTCTTTTTGCAGGCCCTTGTGGGAAGCCATATAAAGCGCGCTTAAGGAGAAAAGATTAAGTCCCAGTATGGCCGGAATTGAAATTGGTCTTATATTCCTCGCAAACCATATCCTGAAAGGGAGACGTTTCCCCGGGGGGGGAAAGAAGGCCGCGGTATTTAATATCACAATACGACCGATTTTTTCAGGGTATTTGACAGCCAGTGCCATTCCGATGAATCCCCCCCAGTCATGAAGTACCAGGGTTATTTTTTTTTGACAATCAAGATGATCCACCAGGGCTTCAAGGTTTTGTTCGCGGCTTTTCAGACGGTAATCATATTCATTTATTCCAGGCTTATCAGATAAACCGCAGCCGATATGATCCGGTACAATGGTTCGATAATCCGGAGAAAGGGCTTTTACAAGCTCACGATAATAAAAGGACCACGTGGGATTACCATGAATCATGATCACCGGCTCACCGGCTCCTTCATCAAGGTAATGGTACTTCATACCTTCAATATCTAAAAAATGAGAATTAAAGGGATAAAGTCGGCGCCATCCGGATCGATCGGGTATTTTTTTCATTTACCACCTTACCCCCAGCATCAGGCAATTCAGTCCGCTGCCGATTCCGAATAACCCCACCAGGTCGCCCGGCAGGAGAAATTCGCGTTCGGATGCGATGGCAGCTGTAATCGGCAATGACACTGTTCCGATATTCCCCAGATACTGGAATGTTGTAAAATCCTTTTCTTTTGGTATTTCCATCGATTCAAGAATACTATTTTGATGACTCGCGCCGACCTGGTGACAAATAATTTTATCGGGTTTATCATCGGGCCATGAGAGTTGTGATCGAAATGATGTGTAGGTTTCAATTCCCAGGGTAACACCGTTTTGTAAAACAGCTACGGAATCGGTTTCCATTTGCTGATCAGATGTTGATAAACCCGTACCCGATCCCCACCAGCAGAGCTTATGATGTTCCGTTGAGTTCCTGATGACACCGCCAAGGAGCTGATGACCCTGGTTAGAAAGGTCAGAGCTTGTCAGGAGGACCGCGACCGCGCCTGATCCGCCGGTCAGTGTGGCGACGGTTTTTTTAAAGACTTCCATGTCCATGGTTGCGAGGAGCCTGTTGATCGTAATATCAACGATCTGCCTTGCCGACTCGCAGGATACCACCAGTCCGGCACGGATCTGTCCGAGTTCGATGGCGTTGGCAACCTGGATGATACCGTTCAGAACACCGAGACACGCGTTTGAAATATCATATATCTCTGTATCCGGACCGAGTCCCAGCCCATGATTGACCGCGCACACGGTGGCCGGTTCAAGATTATCCCGGCACACACCCGCGTATACAAGCATACCGATGTTGTCAGCCGGTATACCCGAAGCATCGATCGCTTTTTGTCCCGCCTGGATCGCGCCTTCATACATTTTATAACCGTGGTCCCAGAAACGCCGTTCCCGGATACCGGTTAACGCTTCAAGCTGTCCTTTTTTAAAATGCAGCTTCTGATAAAGCGGTTCCAGCCTTTTTTCAAGATCATCCGAAGATATGACATTCGGCGGAAGTTCATATCCGAATGAATGAATATATACATTTGAATATAACATAACGGATTAATTCTCAATCAATGTGACTCATACACGGGTGAGCTCATCTAACGGGACTAACCCGGATTTCTCACAAGCATTCTATTACGATCGCATATCTTATGTCATCTCAAGGATTTGGCTTATTCGCCGACTTCACCGTGTCCCGACACGGTGTCACCCGGCTCACTGCGACAAACCCTTGATCTGACACAAGCTATGCGATCTCATGACGAAAGCTTGTGAGAAATACGGGCTAACTTCAATCCAAAATTATCCACTTTATATATATAAAGTCCGTCAACTTTCAAGTACCCATTTGCAAATAGGACCGGTTCGGGTCCGTCTTCGATTTTTGTTACAAAAGTCTCAACTTCAACCCATCTGTTTGTCGTCAGAATCTGTCCGCGGTATATCCATTCATGGGTGGATCCAATAACCGGTGAGAATCTGTGTGAATGAGCAAGATGATTCCATCGGTTCATTGCCATGTATTTAATCACCTGGATGAAGGATTCAATCCCAAGAGAACCGGGACAGACCGGATCCTGGTAAAAATGCGCTTTAAAAAACCACTCTTTGGGATCAACATGTTTGAGTCCGCGAATAAAACCAAGCCCATGGGGTCCCCCTTCAGGCAAATATGTTTCAATTGAATCGATCATACGAAGCGCTTTGGCGGGCATGACAAGACCGGGTTTGGGTTCTTCCTCAGGATCGTCCGGTGTGATGGGATGCCGATTATTAAAAACATATGCAGTATCCGATGTTTGCCGGTTCGGGAAATTTTTGGTTTCCACTGCATTGCGAAGACCTTCCTGCTGTGCCAGGGCATCTTTGGTAAAAAAACCAAAGTGTGTGTTTCCTTCATAGATCATATTCTGTTTTTCCAGCACCTGGAAATCGAAATATTCAATAATCATATTACCGGCTTCAGATTCTTTTGTCATGCGCGCTTTAATCGTCAGGTTTCTTTTTTCAGGAAAGATTTCTCTATGCTGTATCGCGTTTCCTCCCAGGTTTCTGAATCTCATACCGGTTTTGTATTTCAGGGCAGAACCTCGATATGCGGCAAGCCATCCGCATGCCTGGAGAGCAATTTCATTCAGCACACAATAGGGCATGGTAGATGTTCGATCCGCCTTAAAAACCCAGGAATCCGGGTTTACCTCATACTCAGCCTCTATCCAGTCGCCTGCTTTAGTCGTGGTCTGATCCGATTCAACAGATACGATACTGTCGATAAAGGAATAGGGAGGGGCCGGGAGCCTTGCGATAAACTTTCCATTGTCATACGGTTTAAACCTTTCTCCTAATGCTTTTGAAGGCGTTCCTGTCGCAAATTCGAGCAGTTTTTCTTTGTCAAAAAGAACTTTTTTCTTAACAGGCCGAATATCGGGCAGCCCGATACCCCATGAACTTTCAAGCTCTTTTCGTGTAATACCTGACATTTTCATCGACATATCTTCGAAGCATACAATGTAATGACCATCCGCATACATATGAGCATCAGCTATGACGTATGGTTCGGGTGCGTACCCAATTTCTTTAATTTCTATTTCGTACATCACATGTTTGGTTTCCGGGGTGACCGGTCCGCGACATTTAAGGACACTCTCCACATTTAAAACGGGTTCATAGAATACATCCTGTTTATCCGTGATCCAGCCCAATCTTTGCAAGAATACCCGTAATGCGTGGGTACAGCATTCATACATCAAGGTGCCCGGCATTACCATATCATCTACAAAATGACAGGTTATAAACCAGTCATCCGGATGTATATCGGCTTCAGCCTTGATCATTCCCATCTGATAACGACCACCGACAGGGTCAATGTTAAGAATCCTGTCGATCAATTTCATCCGGCCTTTTGGGAGATGAAGTGATTTGGAAAGGTTTTTCCCTTCAAATGCATGACCGAAACATTCAGATAGATTCCCATCCCTGAGAGCATTAAGAGCTTTATCATCATAGGCTTCCTTTGAAAAGGGAACCAGATCGTTCCAGTCCTCAGGTTTTATACCCGGCATTATTTTTCGGTTTTCCTCGGGTAAAATGATACCCCCTGAGTTTTCAACTTCTTCTTCAGTAAAAAAACCAGCGCAGCCATTTGTCATGGTGATGAGAAGGTGGTTTCCGATAAATCCGTTAAATCTGAAAAAGAAAAGATATGTTTCACCCTGCTGCACAAATCTATCGATATGGATAACATATTTTATTATTTCTCCGGGCTTTGGCAGTTCTCTGTGAAAACTTACTGTCGCGTCAAGCAGTCTGTAAGTTCGTTTTCCCTTAATGTTATGGTCGATACCTAGGTACGAACATAGAAACAGGTCTGCCTGGCCGGCCTCTACCGAGATGCATACCGGCGCATGACCGCCGTCAAGGTACCAGGCACCGGGGAATACATCATGCTCGGTAACGATACACCCCGGACCCAGGGACATTGGGTCCCCTTCTATAGATAATATCCTGTCCACAAGCATTAACGGTTCATCCGGGAGACGAACCCTCACAGGGTATGTGTCAACAATCGAAAAATCGGGGCCAAGCACTTTAGCGATAGAACCGGTTGCGAATTCCATGCACATCTCACGCGAGAAAACAGGTTCAACCGCGGGTGGGATCGGTTCGGAAGGAAGATTTCCGTTCTCTGCAGATCTCAATTGATAATCAAAAAGTTGTGTTTGAAACGAAAATGTTTTTTCAAATGTTTTGGTTATTTCGTTTGAGAATTCGAGAAACCGGTTATGAGCGTTTGCTGTGGATTCAATGTTTTTCGTTACCTGGCTGATCAATTCCCGAACCGGTGAATGGCCGTTCTTCTGCCTGCCAGTCAAATGGTGATCCTGGGAGCCCGATGCCGTGATATTCACTTCATCCGCTACAGGGGCGGGTTTTAAATCCGGGTTTTTACGTTTTATTTGTTTTTTTCTTTTAAAATTCGGAGTGGCCGGAGCGATCGGTGTACCGCCAACCGGGATTCTTATAATTCTGTTTGCGGTGGTGTTTTGCGGTTCCAGCTTGATGCGTGCCGGTAACAAGAATTCCGCGTGATACAGTCCGTCAAGAGTAACCCGCCTGCGTTCTGAAATCAGCGAGGATATGAATTTTAATAATGTTAGAGAATCATCTTCAGTTCTGCTGCATGCGGATACCGCAAAATGCGGTTTTGAATGAAGTATCCTGCTGATCATTCTTGTGCATGAAGAAGAAGGACCCATTTCAAGAAAAATTCTTACCCCGTCCTGATACGCCTGTTTAATAACAGCCGGAAAATCAAATCCGGAAACAGCCTGTGCCAGGATAGAGCTCGCGGCACCCTCACTGCTTAATTCATGTTTGCGCGCAAACGCGCAGCTGTAAAAACTGATATTTTCCGGCTGTACAGTTGGAAAGACATGCAGTTCCTTATACGCGTCGGCCACAGGTCCGGCAGCATCACAATGTACGGTAACCACACCATTAAGAAAAAAAGCGTCACACCTGACTTCATTTATAATGTCTTCAACTTCTGTCTTGCGGCCGCCGATCACACATTCAGCCGGTGTATTTGAAATTAAATGGCGTACATACTTTCGATTTTTTAGTGTTTTTTTGATCCGTTCCGCTGAACGATTAATAACAGCAACGGTCCAGGAAAACGGTTCATCATCCGTAATATTCCATGCTTTACGCGCGGATAAACAGGGTCCAGAGAGCTGGGAAGAAAACAGATCGGTGCTTTGCATGCGTTTTAGCATGACATCCCTATCGGGCCATGCTTTGTTGGCAAAAAAACCGGCGGTTTCACCAAGGCTGTATCCGATCACTGCGGAAGGGGTAATACCCAGTTGATTGACCAGCCTTGTCATCACTCCTCCATGAACCACCTGGCCGAAGATCATATTTAATGGATCAGAAATAAGAATTCTATGCGCATCATGTTCCCAGCCGTGTTTCCATGACGTTCTTTCAGGGTTATAAATATGAGGAAGACACTGGGATTTGAGATTGGGTGTTTCCAGATCCATCTGGCGAAGTATTTCAGGCCAGTAAATACCGACACCCCTTCCCATACCAATATAATGATTCCCGGAACCCGGGTAAACAAACGCGATTTGTCCGGAATTGCCGATGGGTGAGGGCGAGTAACGGATACCGCCGCGACTGTTCATTTTACATTTTACACCGGAAACCACCGCGGTTTCGGCTTCCTGTAAGAATGTTTTCAGACGATCTTTGCGATCAGCAATAATGGCTATTGCCAGATTTTTTTCATGGTTGAGAGGATTTTCCCGGTGCCAGTTATATGCCAGTATTTCAATCGCCTCATATCGAGACCCGTCAATATGCCGCGACAGGGATTTAATACCCGCCAGAAGGGTTTCCTGATCATCACCTTCTATTGTGAAAAGACCATGGGATAATAAGCCAAGGGGTCTATTTCTTTCCGGTATCATAATCTTTGGGTATTCACTCTTATGCCTATATTCAAAACCTTCCAATACAACCGATGAACAGTTTCCGTCAGGGGTAATGGAATTGATACATGCCCGGCGGGGGCCGCTTTTGCGATTTCTGAACCAGAAACTCGGACGAACCGGTACATGAAACTGTTTATTATTCCATACCTTATCCGCGGGGGCAGAAAAATTAATCAGAGGCGGGATGATTTCCTGATAAAGACATAGAGCGGTTTTTATCAAAGAGGCAAGGCCGGATACTGCTCCGGTATGACCGATATTCGGTTTTACGGATCCGATCGCGGCTTTAAAACCCGAATGATTGTTTTGGCGTTTAAAAAAATCATGAAGCGCGTTCGCTTCCGCCTTGTCTTCAAGGATATCGCCGCTTCCATGCGCTTCAATATAACTCACTGAATCCGGGTCAATATCAGAATCCTTAAAACAATGTTCCAATGATCGCACCACCGCTTCCGGCGACGGTGATTGACAGTCAATTCCGGACTCACAGGCTTTTCCAGTGCCTTTAATGACCGCATAGATCCTGTCTTTATCGGATATCGCCTGGTCCAGTCTTTTCAATACGATGGCGGCAGCTCCTTCACCGGGCAGTATACCATCCGCTGATTGATCAAATGGCCGGATGGCACCTGTTTTGGAGAACGTCCTGATATTGCCCGTAGTGATAATGCTGCGAATATCGCCAAAAAGATCAACCGCACCGATCAAAAAAGCATCTGTTTCGTTCTGCTGAAGAGAACGGATACCGATTTCAAGGGCTCTTAATCCTGAAGCCTCACCGGCTGAAACAGTAAAGCTCGGCCCTCCAAAACAGAATTCCCTTGCGATCCTGCTGGCGATGATCCCGCCCAGGGCTCCAAGTGTTCTGGCCGGTGTAAGCGGCGGGCCATAGGCGTTTTTTAATGATTCAAGCCAGGTTTCGGTCTCATCCTGATCCAAATCAAAAGAAAGCCTTTCACTATATTCATGAATCAGATTATTCAGGTTCCACCGCATGTGGAAATTGGTTGCCTCGAAATCGAATTCCATACCAATGATCACACCCATGCGGGGACGTTCTTCCCTTAATGGGAGAGACGCGTTTTGCATTGCCCCGGCAGCGGTTTTCAGCATCAGCAGGTGCTGGGGAATGATGTCCGGGATTTCTTTGGGGGGGATGTGAAAATCGTTGATGTCGAATGTAAGATCTTTAAAATATCCGCCGGGCAGATGATCAACGGCCGCAAATTTTTGAGCGGACCGGTCACATCCTTTCCATCGGTTTTCAGGCCGCTTGCCGATAATCGAACGGCCGTTAAGAATCGTTTCCTGAAAATCCCGAAGTGATCCCACAGATCCGAAAACCGTATCCATTCCGATTATCGCCAGGGGTACCGGCTTATGATCAGTGACAGTTATCAGGGGAGCCGTCTTATTGTTTGTTTTACTGCCTGATGCATCGTGGGTGAATTCTTCGATGAGAATATGGCCGTTGATACCGCCAAAACCGAATGCACTGACAGCGGCCCTGCGTGGTACATCTTTTTGACGCCTTTCCCATTCTTCGGGTGCTTTTTGTACATGGAATGGGCTGTGATTCAGAGGGCTGTTATCATGTGCCTGGTTGAAGTTGAGTGAGGGTGGTAAGGTTTTGTGCTTGAGAGCCAGAAGGGTTTTTATGATTCCCGCTGCTCCCGCGGCTGTCAGAAGGTGCCCTGTCATCGATTTAATCGAACCGATCGCGCATTGCCCTTCAACCCAGCTGGAATTTTCCCAGAGTTTTAAGAGGCTGTTCAGCTCTGTGGCATCGCCCACAGGCGTGCCTGCGCCATGGCATTCAATCAGATCCATGTCTTCAGGTGACAACCCGGAAGTCTCATAGGCCATGCGCATGGCCCGAATCTGGCCTTCACTGTCAGGAGCAAGAATATTACCCCTCATGTCATTGGAAAGACCGATCCCCCGAATAACACCATAAATGGAATCACCTTCCTTTAAGGCGTCATCCAGCCGTTTTAAAACAAGTATACCCGCACCCTCCCCGACCACGAGACCGTCCGCGTTTTTATCAAAAGGGGCACAGACACCTGAGGGAGATAAAGCCCTGAGCTGACTGAAACCGACCTGGGTATAAAGGCATTCGGGCCGTGATACGCCACCGGCAAGCATGCTGTCGGCCCGGTTTGAAATGAGTTCATCGCAGGCCAGCTTTACCGCGTATATGGAGGATGCACATGCGGCATCAAGAGTATAACTTCCCATGCCAAACCCAAAACACCTGGCAAGAAGCGCTCCGGGCAGCCCGGTGACTTTTGCCGCCAGGCTCTGGGTTCTGGTTATTTGATTTTCGTTTGAGTGATTAAATAATTTAATTTCAAAAGAATCTCCCAGAATTTTTCTGGTGACCGAAGACGATGTATCGGTAGGCAAGGCAATGGCTGAAAGGATAACACCGGTTCGTTCCCTGTTTAATGATGGAAGATTTTCTATGGCTGCCTTTCCTGCATGAAGGATCAAATGATAGAGGAGATCGAGGTCCCGGATGAAATCCGGATCCATACCGTATTCTTCGGGATTGAATTTGAAATCATGAATCAGGCAGCATCTTTTTGAAATTGCCTTGTCAGGTAAATGTGAAGAATGAACCATTGAACCCGCGTCTGTAATCCACCTGTTTTCAGGTACATCGCAAACCGAGCTGATTTTATTAATCACGTTGTGCCAGAGAGTATCACTATCAGGCGCGGCTGGAAAAATACCGCCCATACCCACGATTGCAACGGGTGTGCTTTGTAAATTTTTCATATCATTATTTGATGGTCTCGTAAAAAGTCCGAATGAGACGGTTTCGTAAAAAGTTCAAATTCAAGGCGTGCAAATTTCGTAATCATGAAGCGTACTTATAGTACGTTGAATGATTGCGAAATGCAGCACAACGCAGAAGTTGGACTTT
>JAUVGT010000329.1 GCA_030593645.1 Deltaproteobacteria bacterium | reverse complement strand
TTTGGCAATCACAACTGCCGGTCCATTTGTCTTGCAGTACTCAAGCGCCTCTTTTAACAGGCCTGTGAATCCCTTTAAATCATACGGGTCCATTTCCTTACAGAAATTGACCCCACAGCCTTTGACAAGAGCGCGAATATCAACTGTTTCCAATGGCTCTCCACAGGCGCCGAAACCGGTGGCCGGGGTAGGCTGATTTCCGGTCATCGCGGTGGTTCGGTTATCAAGAATCACAAGTACAAAAGGCACTTTTTGAACCACGGAGTCAATCAGGGGAGGCACACCGGAATGAAAAAAAGTTGAATCCCCGATCGTAGACACCAGGGGGGGCGGTTTTTCTTCATTCTTATACGCATGATAAAAGCCGGCCGCCTGACTGATTGTGGCTCCCATACACAGCACTGTATCCACCGCGCCCAGATTGAGCCCAAGTGTATAACACCCAATATCGCTGGTATATATCCCCTTGCGGGCGGCTTTTTTTATGGCAAAAAAACTGGCCCGGTGCGGACACCCGGCACACAAGGTGGGACGCCTTCCGGGTACTGTCGGCATCTGTACGGGAGATGAAGCAATTCCGGCAAATTTACAGATAATCTCTGATATTATATCCGGTGAAAGCTCTCCGGTTGAAGGGACATAACCCGACAGTTTCCCTTTGACCCGGTTCCTGTCTGCAAGCTGCATCTCTATAACGTGAACGGTCTCTTCCAATACCAGGATCTCTTCATAGGACTGTAAAAGATGAGCCATAAACTCGCTGTGTAAAGGAAAAGGCTGTAGAACATGATAGATCGGCAGGGTATCCCAAAGATCCAGGTCCTTAAGAATCTCCTTCGCATGCGCGGCAGCAACTCCGGATACAACAATGGCTTTAGCCGCATCAAAACCATTGTTTATTCTGACGGGTGCGGTCGACTTTTTTAAAGCAATGGCTTTAAGTTTTTTTTCCAGTTCTTTATGCAGCTGAAGTCTGAATTTGGGTGTGGCCGCCCATCGAGCAGGATTTTTCTCAAAGTCAGGTTTCCTGTCTAATTTTATGATTTCATTCAGTTCAACATCCTGACGTGAATGGCAAATACGGGTTGTGGGGCGAATCATGACCGGAACTTCAAATTCTTCTGAAAGTTCAAATGCCATGGCCATCATTTCTTTTGCCTGTGCAGGAGACTCAGGATCAAACACCGGGATTTTGGCTGCCATAGCTGTGAGTCTGCTGTCCTGTTCGGTTTGTGAAGAGTGAGGCCCGGGATCATCCGCACTGATAACGATAAAACCGCCTTTTGTTCCAAGATAAGCGGCACTCATAAGCGGATCCGATGCTACATTTAATCCAACCTGCTTCATGCTGACGGCTGTACGCAGACCGGTCATACACCCGGCATAGGCGATCTCAAATGCCACTTTTTCATTTATTCCCCACTGGACATGCATGGGTATGGATTCCTGTTTTTGTATGGCCGCGACGGACGAAAGGATTTCAGATGCAGGAGTACCGGGATATGATGTGGCCACCGCGCATCCATTTTCCACCAGTCCTCTTGCGATTGCTTCATTACCGAGCATTAAACTGCGTGTTGTGTTCACATAACCTCCATGGTCCTATTCAAAGGATTGAAATTTATTTGGTACAGTGTTTTTTCCTGATTCATGACACATCCTTTGCAAAATATGAATTATTTGATTGACTACGCTTTGTATACAGTATACAGGATAAAGTCAAGTTAAATTGGGAACTGGTTTTTAAATTCGATACTGATTTTGATTGTTTTAAAGGTGGTCATGGTTTAAGAAAGCAGCAGTTAGACTCCAAGATACTTGAAGTGGTTTCAAAACCTTCGATCAGGGCTAAGTTCAAGGCGGAGCGAATATTTCAACCACAGGAATATACAACATATTTCGAGGATTGAAAAATTCGCTCCAACGCCGAAACTGGATCTGAGGGGAGATTTTGAAACCACTTCTGATAATATCTCTTATTATGAGATTATCTATATTTTATGATGGTTAATAGAGATGGTCTCGTAAAAAGTCCGAATGAGACGGTTTCGTAAAAAGTTCAAATTCAAGGCGTGCAAATTTCGTAATCAAGAAGCGTACTTATCGTACGTTGAATGATTGCGAAATGCAGCACAACGCAGAAGTTGGACTTTTTACGAAACCGTCAATAGAAGTTCAGGTAAAACCTGGGTATTTCATATCTAACAACATAATTAATAAGGAGGGTATCATGGAGACTAAAAAGGTTCTGCTTACTGAAGACGAAATGCCGCGTCAGTGGTACAACATTCTTGCGGACATTAAGATGAATCCACCTTTGGGTCCTGATGGAAATCCAGTAACCCCGGACCAGTTGGCGCCGGTTTTTCCAATGAACCTGATCGAACAGGAGGTCAGTTCCGATAGATGGATTGATATTCCGGAAGAAGTCCTTAAAGTTCTTTCCATCTGGCGGCCCTCACCCCTGATCAGAGCCTATTCGCTCGAAAAAGCCCTGGATACACCGGCCAAGATCTATTACAAATATGAAGGTGTAAGCCCTCCAGGAAGCCATAAACCAAATACCGCTGTACCCCAGGCCTATTACAATAAGGAATTCGGAATTGAAAAACTGACAACGGAAACCGGTGCCGGTCAATGGGGCAGTGCCCTGGCATTTGCCTGCTCGCAGTTTGGGCTTGAATGTAAGATTTTTATGGTCAGAATCAGTTTTGATCAAAAACCCTACCGGAAATCATTAATGGCCGCATGGGGCGGAAACTGTATCCCCAGTCCCAGCAATGAAACAAAGGCGGGCCGCGACATCCTGGAAAAAGATCCGGATACTCCGGGCAGCCTTGGAATCGCAATCAGTGAAGCGGTTGAAGCCGCGGTCAGTGATGAATCCGGCAAGACACGTTATTCCCTGGGCAGTGTTTTAAATCATGTCATGCTGCACCAGACCATCATCGGTCTTGAAGCCAAAAAACAGCTTGAAAAAATTAATGAATATCCGGATGTCATAATCGGCTGCGCCGGCGGCGGCAGTAATTTCGCGGGAATTGCGTTTCCTTTTGTACATGACAAAATAAACGGTAAGGATATTGATATACTTCCTGTAGAACCGACTGCATGTCCGACGATGACACGGGCACCCTTTGCCTATGATCATGGCGATACCGCAGGGTATACACCGCTTCTCCCCATGCATAGTCTCGGTCATACTTTTGTCCCCGCACCCATTCATGCGGGTGGTTTAAGGTATCATGGCATGGCTCCCACTGTGAGCCAGCTTATTACCGAAGGCATTATCGAACCTAAAGCTGTGACACAGCTGGCCGCCTATAAAGCGGGTGTTCTTTGTGCCAGAACTGAAGGTGTTGTCGCGGCTCCTGAAACAAATCATGCGCTTGCGTGTGTTATTGATGAAGCAAATAAAGCCAAAGAAGAAGGCAAGGAAAAGGTCATCCTGTTCAACTGGAGCGGGCACGGTTTGATTGACCTCACAGCATATGACAAATATCTTGCAGGTGAATTGACCGATTTTGTTCTGAGTGAAGAAGAACAGGCTGAGAGTACAAAGATACTTGAAAATTATCCAAAACCTGAGATGGTTAAGAGCACGTAGTACTCAGGCTTTTGTTTCACTTTTCAATTTATCGTGCACGTGCACCTGCACGTGCACGATAAAATATAACTGTTTATAGTGTCATGTTATTATTGCGCGAACCTTAAGTAATGTCGCAAAAACGTCCGTCATTCCCCTTTTTGGAAGAATCATGAATTCTCAAAAAAGCCTTGAACGCAGATGCCCTCGCCTGGGCGGGCAGATCCATTTTCATTACTGCCGAACCTGTGAACCCGACAAACAGGTCTGCGGAAAAATAATCGACTGCTGGTGGGAAACATTTGATATTGTAAGATATTTAAAAGACACTCTGCCAAAAAATGAATTTGACATCCTATTACGCTCAGTACCAAAGAACAAACTTACAAGCATCGTTGAAATTCTCGAACAGACAGAGATAAAAAAAGATTGAACGTCGAACATCGAACGTCCAACGTTGAATAATGATGTCGCTCTGCTCCACCTATTAGTAGAAAAAGCCGTTGAGAAGTCCTGAATGCTTGCTTTATCTTTCTTTCTATATTCAGCATTCAAGTAAAAATCAGGAAAAGCGAAGCGCCTTCCATATTCGACGTTCGATGTTGGGCGTTCGATGTTCGACGTTCATCTTTTAATTGTTCATCTATTTATCCCTTGACACCTAATTTTTGTTTCCCTATAGTTTTTTTTCGCCAAAACAATAATACTTTTAAATCACATTTAGGAGATCATCATGAAGGTACTGATCAGCGATAAACTGGGAGAAATCGGGATTGAAACATTTCAAAATGAAGCTGGGTTTGAAGTTGATGTAAATACCGGGCTATCACCGGACGCATTAAAAGAAATTATCGGCGGGTATGATGCTCTTGTGATTCGAAGTGCCACAAAGGTCACGGCAGATCTTCTTGATGCCGCTAAAAATCTCAAGGTTGTCGGCCGTGCAGGAATCGGCCTGGATAATGTCGATATCCCGGCAGCAACAAAAAAAGGTGTCGTCGTCATGAATACCCCTATGGGAAATGTGGTAACCACAGCTGAACATTCCATTTCTATGATGATGGCCCTGACACGAAATATACCACAGGGTACAAGCTCCCTAAAGGCCGGCCGCTGGGACAAGAAAAAACTCCAGGGAAGGGAAGTTTTCAAAAAGACGCTGGGTGTCATCGGGTTCGGTAAAATTGGAGCTGTCGTCGCTGACCGTGCCAGAGGCTTAAAAATGAATGCCATTGTTTACGACCCCCTGATTCCAAAAGAAGTCATTGAAGGCGAAGGATTTGAAAGTGTTTCCCTGGAGGACCTATACAAAAGATCAGATTACATCACTGTCCATGTTCCCAAAATAAAAGAAACAACCGGTCTTCTAAACAAAGAATCATTCGATCAAATGAAAGACGGTGTCATGATCATCAACTGCGCCCGGGGTGGTATTGTGGATGAAAATGATCTGGACGATGCCATTAATTCCGGAAAAGTCGCAGGCGCCGCGCTCGATGTCTTTGTAACTGAACCTCCCGGCGACAGCCCGCTCTTAAAACAGGATCGTGTCATCTGCACACCGCACCTTGGCGCATCCACACAGGAGGCTCAATATAATGTTGCAATAGCCGTAGCCGAGCAAATCATTGAATATCTAAAAAACGGTAACCCCGTGAATGCTGTCAATGCGCCTTAATTAAACAGCAGAAACAGGGACAGTTTGTTTGTGATTTATTCATTTCCCGTAGGGGCAGGTTCTAAACCTGCCTTTTATTATGGCAAAGCGAAGCGCTTCCACATTCGACGTTCGGCGTTGGACGTTCGATGTTCATCTTTTACTAGCCATCCTATCCACCGGACTGATCACCGCGCGCCCACCCCTGTTTAATACATGAGTATAAATCATAGTGGTGCTCACATCCTTATGCCCCAAAAGTTCCTGTACCGTCCGGATATCATATCCATCCTCAAGCAAATGTGTGGCAAAACTGTGCCTGAATGTATGACAACTCACGGGTTTTATGATTCTCACTTTTTTTGAGTACTTTTTT
>JAUVGT010000257.1 GCA_030593645.1 Deltaproteobacteria bacterium | reverse complement strand
TATTTTTCGGTTATTGAGCGCTCTATTACCAAAATAAAGGGGATTGCCGGCGGACAGGCAAAAACAAAAAGCCTGGGGAAAAGTGAGGCCATTTTTGACCTCAAAACCGGTATGTGGCTTGAATTTATTTCCAAATACCGTTCCAAAGTTCAATTGGGAGCCGCCTCTTCAGGTAAGCAGAGTAATAATGTTGTGCTGCATATTTCAAAATATGAAGTCTATTTTAGATGAGAGCATCCATTGCATCAGATGGTTTTTTTCTTTTCACAAAGGCATATATTATAAATGCAGTCAAACCGAGCATTGAAAGCCAGGCGAAGATGTCCCCCGTGATCGAATAGAGCGTTTTTGTTTTTTTAGCCGGTACGTCGGAGAACATAATTTTTTTGTCCGTAGTGAAATCATCCATTCTGCTCAACAGGCGACCCTGGAAATTAAAGGATGCTGATAATCCGTCTTTGGTTGATCGAACCATGGAGAAACCGTTTTCTATGGATCTTATGGATGCCATGTAAGTATGGATCGGGTTGATCTCCTTCCAGTCGTTTGCCGGTACCAGCATTACATCAATATCATTTTTTCCGGCCTGCCGTATCAAACCGGGAAAATCCATATCAAAACAAATTGAAGCCCCAATTCGGCCGAATGGAGTGTCCACAAATGGAATCCTGCCATCACCGCTTATGGTGTTTTCACCGGGTACAGGCTTTGATTTCAAATACTCGAATTTGATATTTCCGTTAGGGTCTATCATTAATATTTTATTTTGTAATTGCTGTTGAGGATAGTCGGATGGCCGGACATAAATACTCATCATTATATATACACCCAGATCTTTGGCAAACCTGGCGGTCATTCTGGTGAAGGGCTTTATATCCCTTTCTAAAACCGGGGCTGCTGCTTCATGCCAGAAAATGATATCAGCATCACCCGATGCGGCCTCCTTGCTTAACTGCATCAGTTCCAGCTGTGCATCCAATGTTGTTTTTCTCAGTGTTTTTAACTGTTCAGAGCCGGTTGATTTTTTGTTCAATACCCATTCAGAGGAACCGACGATCGAAGCAATACGCACAGTTTTAGAAGACGGCGGAAAAAGAGACAAACGAATACCGCCAATAAATAAAACACCGATCAGCAAGCTTAAGTAAATGATGACCCCTTTTCTTATTTTTACCCGGGTAAAATTGTTTTCCCAAATCCAATTGAACAGTGAAGCAAACCAGGCTATCAGGAATACGGGACCCCAGATTCCAGTCACTGAAATCAGCTGAAGAAATGCTAAAGGGCCGTCAAACTGTGTATACGCCAAAGATCCCCAGGTGGCATAAGGATTAACCAGGGAATTCATGTACTCATTACCAACCCAGGCGCAGGGATATACCAGGGTCCCTAAAACACCGGGGATTTTCCCCCATAACAGTCTATCGATCAAATAAGGCATAAACGAAATAATGCCGATCATTCCGCCAACAACGATGATCAATGCCCCGGGAACCGGAATCATTCCTCTCCAGGTGATGATTGTTATCACCACATTAACCATTAACCCAATCAGTAAGCCGGATATCACTTGCTGCGAGCGAAGGAAGCGGATAAAAAATATCGGTGCTAGCCAGGCTGCAAGATACACGTTGTATAAACCGTTGAAAAAAGAGAGAAGTAATATCGAAATACCCAATAACCATAACGAGCTTAAGTCCGTTATTGATTTTGTTTCAACTTGTTTTTCCATTATCTTCTCCCTAATATGATCACTTCTGGAATTGCTGACCCCGTCAACGAGGCTTCTTATCACCGTGAATTAATGGAATAAGTGAACCTGCATGGTAAATAATAACTGACCTCGGTTGGCTCCAAATTGTTTTAAGATTGCGAACGAGTTTCAGCACTGGTATTCCATCATGATGGGGGCAAACGCACAATTTTTAACGCGGTTTTTCTGTTAATCTTAATCCTGAATCTTAAAATTGGAATAATCCGGAACCTTGGTTTTAAACTCCTCAATGATTTGACTTCGAACGGATTTATCACTAAGAATGTCATAAGCCGTAGCAGACAGGGCCTTGGCGGCTTTAATCGTCATCTCTTCCGCTTTTTCACTTACAGCCGCTTTGGCGAATTCCTTTGAGTGGGAATGGAAACCATCGCCAATCTTTATATAGTTATGAATGGCAGGCAGCTTAATCGTTACATTGCCGATGTCGGAAGAGCCGACTTTTTTATTTGGATCAGGGTATTCAACATCTTCCCCTAAATCAGTGAGATGTTTTTTAAATCGTTCATCCATAACGCCATTGGAGTACCGTTCAGAGTAAGGGGTATCTATTTGAATTTCCGCTTTGGCCTGAGTCAAAGTCTGGACCGATTCGATGATCGAATATATTTTTTTCAAGACATCTTTCAACTCTAAAAGTGTCAACGCCCTGATTGAAAAGGCACATTCGGCAAGGTCTGTAATCACGTTGGATGCGGTTCCGCCTTTTGTAATAATTCCGTTCACATTTGTGTGGGTGGGGAATTCGGCCCTTAAGGCGTTGATACCGTTAAATGTTTGAATAACGGCGTTCAGCGCGTTGATTCCATCTTCCGGAGAAGCGGAATGGGCAGCTTTTCCCTTGAACTGTAAATTCATATGCGAAATTGCCAGCCCGCCCCTTTTAACAAGATTCTCAGTCGCGGGGTGTATCATCATGGCAAAATCGATATCGTCAAATACACCGTTTTCGATAAGGATGATTTTCCCGCCGCCGCTTTCTTCCGCGGGTGTTCCGATCAACGCGATACCGCCATCAAGCTTTTCAATTATCGGTGCCAGACCAATGGCCGCGCCATATGAAGCCGCGGAAATAATATTGTGTCCGCATCCATGCCCGATTTCCGGAAGCGCATCATACTCGGCTAAAAATGCCAGTTTAAAGTTTCCGCGATTCATTTCCGCCTTGAATGCTGTATCCAGACCGCCGGCTTTTGGTTCAATATTGAAACCCTTCTCCGCCAACTTATTTTTCAATAATTCCGATGCCTTATATTCCTGAAAAGCCAATTCCGGGTTGGCATGAATGTGCCTGCTGATTGAAATAATATCATTTTTGTTTTCGTCTATGGTCTGATAGATTTTTTTCAGCATCTTCCTCTCCTTCAAAAAACGACAATAATGTGAGCCAGGGTTTTAAAAATAGATAAATGATCGTTTTTTGTCAATCGAAATACTCAGAACGCCAGCAATTCTTGGTGAACATATTTGTACCCATATTTACATGAAGCCGATTAAAGGGTTTGAAACCACTTCGGTTTTCATTTTTGACGGTCTCGTAAAAAGTCCAACTTCTGCGTTATGCTGTATTTTGCAATCTTTAACGTACGATAAGTACGCTTCATTATTACAAAATTTTCATGCCTTGAATTTGAACTTTTTACGAAACCATCACATTCGGATTTTTTACGAGACTGTCATTTTTTACAGACAAAGAATCTAAAATTTCCCTTATCCTGTTTTTACCCTTTTTAACTATCATGATTAATGTTATTAAAAACGGTTAATATGGGCAAATGTCTCTGATCGTCTATAGAGCTGCCCGTTGACTTAAAAAATCAAATGCCGACACGGGAAATCTTCAGGGAATGGACTCAAAATTAATACGGATTGAAATCGAAGTAAATGGCAATGCCTATCACCTGTTTGTGAGGACCGGTGAAACCCTGCTGGATGTGTTACGGGAAAAATTAGGATTTAAGGGTACAAAACAGGGTTGTGAAAACGGGCAGTGCGGGTCTTGCACGGTTTTACTGGAAGGGAAACCGGTAAACGCCTGTTTGATGCTCGCGGTCCAAGTGAATCAGAAAAGAATAACAACCATAGAAGGCATATGCTCAAATGACCGTCTGCACCCGATCCAGGACGCGTTTGTTACGGCACACGCGGTCCAGTGCGGATATTGTACACCGGGCATGATATTGACCGCAAAAGCGTTGCTTGATAAAAATGGAACACCTGATGACAAAGAGATACGAGAAGCCCTTTCCGGTAACGCGTGTCGATGTACCGGGTATACAAAAATAATCGATGCGGTTAAGATCGCCGCTGAAAAAATGAACACACAAAAGAAGTAAAATAATCAGAGAGCGATGACACTGGAATATCTCAACGAGACCATTAGAAACAATATTGGAATTTAGCTAAAGTAATGACAGAACTAAATATTGCGGGAAAACCATTTCCGCGCCATGAATCATTCCTGAAAGTCACCGGACAGGCGATTTATACCGGTGACATTGTTCTTCCCAATATGCTGACCGGCGCGATTTTACGCAGTCCCCCATGCCCATGCCCGGGTTTTGAGTATCGATAAGACAGATGCCATGAAAATACCGGGTGTACTGGGAGTCCTCTTGCCGGAGGATGTACCTGATACACGATTTAACTGTTCCGGGAACCCGCCGTCTCCCCTCCTGGTGAAAGATGAAAGAATTTTAACCGATCATCCGCTTTACGCAGGAGACAGGATTGCCGCAGTGGTCGCGGAAACTCCGGATGCATGCTATGAAGCCATTGAAAAGATCAACGTGGAGTATGAGATATTTGCCCCTGTCTTCACTGTCAAAGACGCCCTGGCAAAAAACGCGGTTTCTATTCATCCGAACCTGGCAAAAGACAACATTGTTAAAAAAATTAATGTTGAACAGGGAGATATCAAAAAAGGGTTTGAAAAATCAGACGCCGTTTTTGAAGATAGTTTCCATACACCTACGGTCCAGCATGCCGCCATGGAAACCACAAGCTGTATCTGCTATTATACATTGGAGGGGAAACTCACCATTTGGAGCACTTCGCAAACCCCTTTCCAGGAAAGAAGAATATTATCGGAACTGCTCCATATCAAGGAAAACAATATTCGAATTATCAAACCGGTTATGGGAGGCGGATTTGGCTCCAGACAGCAGCTTCATAGCCAGCACGTCGGCGCGCTGCTTTCCAAACAGGTGCACCGGCCCGTGAAAATGATCAATTCGCGGGAAGAGGATATGTATGCTTCCGTAGTACGACATGAGTCGGATATCTATTTGAAAATTGGTGTGACAAAAGACGGAAGATTACAGGCGTTTCACGCGAGGGTTTATTTTAATACCGGTCCTTATTCAAGCCACGGCCCGGTTGTTGCGGCGGCGGCCAGCCGAAAGATGCAGTATCTTGTCCCCCATTATTTATATGAAGGCCGTACGGTGTATACAAACGCTCCCGTGGCTGGTGCCATGCGGGGATATGGCAATCCGCAGCTTACATTTGCCAGAGAAGTCATGTTTAACAGGATCGCCAAAAAATTAAACATGGATCCGGTACATTTTCGGCTGATCAATCATGTTCGGGTGGGGGATTCATTTCCGCCGGGCAATGTCCCGGTAATGAGCTGTGCAGTGGAAGAGTGTGTTCGGGGTGCTGAAAAAATAAAATATACAATTGATAGGAAAGAAAATGGGGCTGTTCGGGACAATTCACAAATTGTGGAAGCGTGGGGGGTCGCGTTCGGATGCCACACTTCAGGCCCTTCATCCAAAGAAGGGATGAGTTCATGCATTATCCTGGCCAACGATGACGGTTCAGTGCGTCTGTTCACAGGGTTCGCGGATATCGGTCAGGGCAGTGAAACAACATTGAGCCAGGTGGCAGCGGAGGAACTGGGAATCGAATTGTCAGACATCGCGGTGACCGCGGCGGATACACAGAATACTCCTTACGATACGGGTACTTTCGCAAGCAGCCAGATGTATGTCAGCGGGAACGCGGTTCTAAGAGCGGCTGGAAATTTAAAGGATAATCTCAAACAGGCGTTGATTAAAAAATATAAAGTAGCGTCCGACAATATTACTTTTGAAAAAGGTACGGTCACCATATCGTTTGAAAACAGTGAAAAAATAATGACATTCAAAGAATGTGTCCAAAAGCTTGCTTTTGGGTTAAAAGAAACGGTGTTGATTGGAAACGCGAGTTTCAAAGCTAAGGAAAGTCCGCCTCCGTTTGCGGTCTGCTGGGCAAAAGTCACTTTGGATAACCAGGCAAATACGGCGGAAGTAAAACATATCATAGAAGCCGTTGACGTGGGTACGGCCATAAATCCGGAAATTGTGGCCGGTCAGGTGGAAGGCGGCATGGGTATGGGGTTCGGTTATGCCATGATGGAAAAAGTTGAAATCGACAAACGGGCATTAAAACCCATATCCTCCGATCTTTTACATTATAAACTCCCCATGTCCATGGATATGCCCAAGACTCATGTATACATCGCAAAGGGTTATGAACCCACAGGTCCTTTCGGGGCCAAAAGCGTGGGAGAACTGTCAACGATTCCGGTAGCTCCGGCCATTGCGAACGCAATTTCAAACGCCCTGGGATTAAAAATAAATTCTCTTCCACTGTCTGAAATCATTGTTCCGTCGGGATACCGATCGGGTTAAGCGGAAAATCACTTTTGTAAAGCAGGGCTGATGAAAATTTTAAACCCGTTTGAATATAGTGAGCCGAGATCTCTTGAAAAGGCCGCGGTTCTTTTTTTTGAACGCGATGATTCCGTTCTTCTCGCGGGAGGGACGGATTATATCCCTTTGATGAAATGTGGCGTGAAAAAGCCGGGGCTTATCATCGGCATGAATCATATTGCTTATTTAAAAAAGATTGAAAAACGCGGCCAGGGTTTGTTTATCGGCGCCATGAATACTCTGGCGGCGCTTTCAGAAGACAAGCATATCCTGGAATATTTTCCGGTGGTCAGTAAAGCCTCACGATTTGTAGCATCGCCGCAAATCAGAAATGTGGGGACGATAGGCGGTAATATCCTCCAGGACAGAAGATGTATCTATTTTAATCAATCCGGCGTTTGGAGAAAAAGTATCGCGCTATGCTTTAAAACAGGCGGTGAAGTTTGCCACCAGATTTCCCGCTCAAAAACATGCCGGGCCATTTATCATTCCGATCTGGCCCCGATATTAACTGCCATGGAAACCATGGTGGAATGCCGCAATAAAAAAGGGTTTTATCAAAAAACCATGAAAGAAGTGATTCATGAGCATGTGAAAAAAAATGGGAGAATGGGAAAAGGAGAGTATTTTATTACAGGATTTATTATTCCTTTTTTGCCGAAAGGCACCTGGATAAAATTTGTCAAACAGAGCGCAAGGGCTTCTGTTGATTTTCCTGTATTCAATGCGGTTCTAATGGGTTTACCAAAAAGTAAAATGACTGGAAGGAACGCTG
>JAUVGT010000126.1 GCA_030593645.1 Deltaproteobacteria bacterium | reverse complement strand
AACGTACTATAAGTACGCTTCATGATTACGAAATTTGCACGCCTTGAATTTGAACTCTTTACGAAACCGTCTAATTCGGACTTTTTACGAGACCATCAAGTTTTGCGTGTAAAATAATAAAATCTGTTTTTCGTTGCGGGCTTTGCGACTTTGCGAGAAAAATATAAAATCTGTGTTCCACCTCACTGGAGATATCATTATGAAAAAACTTACCATCGCACTGTTATCCGGAGGCATTTCTTCGGAAAGAGAGGTTTCCATAAACAGCGGGAACCAGGTTTATGAGGCACTGGATCAGGACAAGTATGACGTGCTGCGTTACGACCCAAAGACAGACCTTACAAAACTTGTGAATGATGCTCCAAGGATCGATGCGGCTCTGATTATCCTGCATGGACCATACGGGGAGGACGGAACCGTACAGGGGCTGCTTGATCTGCTTGATATCCCCTATCAGGGTTCTGGAGTTTTGGGAAGTTCCGTTGCCATGAACAAGCTTATCTCAAAACAACTGTACACTCAGGCCGGTCTGCCGATCCCGCCGTATCTTTCCATTAAGAAGGGTGAATTGATCGATACGGAAGAATATGTGAAACGTCTCGGGCTTCCCCTGGTGATCAAACCGGTGGAGGGGGGATCGAGTGTCGGGATGACCATTGTCAAGGATGAGGCAGATCTTAAAAATGCGTTTGAACTGGCGTTTGAATATGACAGTACAGTACTTATGGAAGCGTATATCACGGGTATGGAAATTACCGGCGGGGTGCTTGGTAATCAGAACCCGGAAGCCCTGCCCCTTATTGAGATTGTCCCGGACAAATCTTATGAATTCTTTGATTATGAGGCAAAATATACCGCGGGCGCAACCCGGGAGATTTGTCCCGCGCGTATCGATGACTCCATTGCAGAAAAAGCTCAAACATATGCTGTTATGTCTCATTCCGTGCTTTTCTGCGAAGGTTACAGCCGGACAGATATGATTCTCGATAAAAAAAACGATTTATTTATTCTGGAAACGAATACAATTCCCGGCATGACAGCAACAAGCCTGTTCCCCCAGGCAGCAGCGGTTTACGGACTGGATTTCTCCAGGCTGCTTGACAGACTGATAGAGTTGAGCATTGAGGGCAAACGGAAATAAAAAAGGGTTCCCGCCATAGGCGGATTTACGCTACGCTCCAACAAGGATTTAAGGGATTGTATCCTTTCGGGTTACATCTGCTTAATGAGAAATAACCAAATTCATTACTTCAATTTGCTAAAAATATTTTAAAGAAGATCCATAAATGATAATCAGAGGCGCCAGGGAATTAAAAAAATCATATCACAAATTGAGCAGCCGTGATATTTATATTGGTTCGGTTATTCCAAAACAGCTCCGGCAAGCCATGCTGATCGACCTCCTTGAGCGGGGTGTCATCTGTCTTCCATCACCGCTTTCCCAGACTTTAAACAATTCGAAGGTCGCGCAGGCGCTTGTATACAAAGACTGGATGATGCCGGATACACTTGCGATTATACGCCGGCAGGAGTTGGTAGACGCGGTAAATACTTACAACAGTAAGGGTATAGGCGCTGTCATTACAAAAGAAGACCACCTCCATTGCGGGCATGGTATAAGAAAATGGGATAATGTGGAGGTTCTCTACAGTTTTACAGCCCTATCCGCATCTTCTTATCCGTTTATTTTGCAGCCGTTCCTTGAAGGATTCACTGATGTCCGTGCGATTGTTGTCAATGATTACATTGAAGCCTATACACGGTTTAACCCTGATAATTTCCGGATGAATATATCCTCTGGAGGAAAAGGCAGCACTTACTCGCTGGGAGAAAAAGAGAAAGAGTTCTGCATGGAAGTAATGAAACGCGGCAGGTTTCCCTACGCGCATATCGACCTTCATGTGATGAAAAACAAGACGTGCTATCTTTCGGAAATTACATTAAATGGCGGAGTTAAGGGAGCCGCGATCACCAGGAAAGAACTGGACAATAAAAAAAAGATGCGGCTTGAAGTACTTGCAAATCGGATTAAGGACTGATAGAAATAATATGTAACCGCTGAAAACGCGGAACACACAGCTATAAAAAATATTGGGGAGGAAAGATGGAAGCAAAAGTCGGAATAGTAATGGGTAGTGATTCAGATCTTGGTGTAATGGAGGAGACGGCAAAGGTACTTAAAAAATATAATATTCCTTTTGAAATGACCGTGGCGTCCGCTCACAGGAGTCCGAAAAGAGCGGGTGAATTTGCTTCTACAGCCAAAAACAGGGGGATTAAAGTGATCATCGCGGGAGCCGGTCATGCCGCACATCTTGCCGGTGCAATGGCGGCTTATACCACCCTGCCGATTATCGGTGTCCCCATAGATTCGTCCGCTTTCCAGGGGCTGGATGCTCTTTTGGCCACTGTTCAGATGCCGCCGGGTGTGCCTGTGGCAACCGTTGCGGTTGGGAAACCGGGCGCGAGAAATGCCGGTATCCTTGCGGTCCAGATGCTTGCATTGTCTGATCCGGTTTTAGCTGACAAGCTGGAGGAAAACAAGGTGGAAATGGCAGCGAAGGTTGAGGAGAAAGCAAAAAAGGTTGAGGCATATCAGTAAAATAAGAAAAATAAAACCAGATAGTCCGGAACCCGGTGTAATCCGGGCGGCTGGGAAGATAATAAGAAAGGGCGGGACCGTATTGTTTCCCGCACGGTGTCTTTATGGCCTGGCTGTGGACGCTCTCAATCCAGAGGCAGTCGACAGGGTGTTTGAAATAAAGCAGCGGCCTTCAGACAATCCTCTACTAGTACTTGTTGAGAGCAGCAGTGATCTTACGAATCTGGTAAAAACCATCCCCCTGCACGGAAAAAGAATTATAGAAATGTTTTGGCCGGGCAGTGTGACAATTGTGTTCGAAGCGCTTGAGATCCTGCCTGTAAACCTTACTGCCGGAACCGGTAAAATCGGTGTGCGTCAGCCCGGCCATCCGACTGCCGCTGCACTGGTAAAAGAATGCAAGGGACCTCTAACAGGAACGAGCGCGAATTTTTCCGGTCAGCCCGGTTATTTTGATATCAAAGATCTTGATGCAAGGATTGCGGAAAAACTCGATCTGATTATAGACGCGGGACCACTCAAGGGAGGCACAGGTTCAACAGTCGTGGATGTTACGACAGATGATCCTGTAATATTACGAGAAGGTATGGTATCTGCGGATGAAATATATAGAAACTGTCTCAAAAGCACATCTTAAACTTTACGGCTGCGTTTTGCGCACTGCAAACAACCCAGGAAAAGATGAACGTCGAACATCGAACGTCCAACGTCGAACGTTGAATGTGGAATACGCTTCGCTTTGTCTTTTTTATGAAATGCTGAATGAATAATGATCATAGGGGCGATCCCTTGTGCCTGCCCGGTTTAATATGTAAATCCATTTAACCGGGGGTTGCCCAATTACTAATAGTTAAGAGCATAGAGCAAAGAGCAAAGAGCAAAGAGCATAAAGCATAGAGCAAAGAACAAAGAGCATAGAGCTAAGAGCCAAGAGCTAAGAGCAGGGGGCGTTGCATGGGCAGACCTGTGTGTCTGCCCATGAGCAAACAGCCAAGAACCAATTTAAAACACCTGTTGACAAAGAAACAAAAATTACCTATAGATCGGTTCCATGCCGGAGTGGTGAAATTGGTAGACGCAGAGGACTCAAAATCCTCCGGGCTTTGGCCCGTGAGAGTTCGATTCTCTCCTCCGGCACCAGAAAAATAATACCCGACAGTCTTCCTGTTGGGTTTATTGTTTTGAAACCACTTCGAAAACGCGCCTGAAAGATACTGTGCCGCAGTTCTCTTGAGGGTTCAATTTCATCATAAATTTGACCGCTGTTGTTCCTGCCGTATGTTCGAAATAAAAGAAAACAATTGATTTAATTATATTTTATTGCTAATAAATCCATATTATGAAAATCACTTCTAAGGGGTATTATTTATGAATCCGATCGCCGTGTTATCCGACATTCATGGTAATGTGTGGGCACTTGAGGCCGTGCTGGAAGACGCCCAGGAGAGAGGAATCGGGCGGTTTATTAACCTGGGTGATACATTGTATGGTCCTCTTGAGCCGCGTAAAACATATGATTTACTGAAACTATTCCAGGTACATAGTATCAGCGGGAATCAGGACAGGATTATAGTTGAAAGCAGTGAACAGGAAATTAAAGAAAACGAGACCCTAAAATATGTTGTTGAATCCCTGGATGAAGAGCAGATTAAATGGGTCAAGTCATTATCTAAAACCACGCTGATTGAAAATAAGATATTCTTATGCCATGGTACACCGACTGATGATCACAAGTACCTTTTGGAAGATATCTCAGAAGGCCGGCCAAGGGTGCGTGAAGAGAAAGAAATCATTGAATTACTGGGTGGAAATACTTACCCGGTTATCCTTTGCGGACATTCCCATATACCGAGGCTTGTCCAGTTATCGTCCGGCCAGATCATAGTGAATCCGGGCAGTGTCGGTCTGCAGGCATACACCGCTAGGCACCCGGTGAAGCATCTAATGGAAAATCATTCACCACAGGTATCATATGCCATACTCCGGGAAAATGATGGAAATCTGAAGGTTGAATTTATAAGAATTCAATATGATCATCAGAGCGCGACACAAAGGGCAGCCGGGTTGGCGCGTGAGGACTGGGCATATAACCTTATGACGGGCAGGGCTATCTAAGTAAAAATGGCTGATACATATTCGGCGCGCATCTGTTTCACTGCCCATTCAAAAGATGGGCAATTATTTCGTGCTTCATTTTTTCCCAGGTGGTTTTTCCAACGGATGGCTCATCGATGATCAGGTGATGTGGTTTTAGTGTTGTTTCAGAGGTTACTTTTTGGATATAGCGAATCGTCCAGCGGTCAAAATGGCTTGTTTTGATTATATTCTGCAATCCTTTATGTGAAACCATTTCGTCCTGTCTGTCGATAAAAACAATTGTCGGTATATTCAGCCTGGAGTTGATATTCTCTTTAAAATGTTTAACAGCATCAAAAAGAGAATGATAAGCCGCTATCGTAGTTCCTTTGTTCGCGCGGTATTGTTTTGGGGAAAGGCTTGGAATGACAAACCCCGGAAAAGGGTAAAAGATCTTTGCGGCATAATGAATGAAACGAATATCAAGGGCAGGCGCGAGGAGTACCATTCTGTCAAACCGGACCCCGGCATTTCGGACAAAAAGGTCGGTACCGAGAAGCCCTCCAAGGGAAAAACCCACGAAAAACAATGGTACTCTCTTGTTAACACTCAATTTTTGGGCAACATGATATGCTTTACAGGTTTCCTTTAACCACAGATTGTATGATACCTTTTTGAATGCCCTGAGCCTGGCATTTTTTTCGATTATACCCGGGTGATGTTTAAAATTTGATCCATGACCACGCAATGAAAGGCTGATCACATCAATCCGGTTGCTGTTTAAAAGTTTGATAAGGGCTTCCATTTTGTCTGGGCAAAGATTAAGACCGTGAATGACAAGAGCGACGCCCCTTGTTTCGCCGGGAGGATGCACATCATGGCGCGTGAACAATACTGACGTATCATTCCGGTTCTTCCCGAAATGATCATTAAAGAATTGATCGTGCGTAACCATTTCTCCTTGCCGTCCATTTGAACAGGCAGAAAACCATATCATAAAAATGCAGAGTAATTCTGGGAAATAGAACCGTTGAGTTTGATTCATTTGCGGCGGCCTCAGCGAGTTCCGCATTTGGTGATTTAAAGAAATTTGAAACCACTTCTAAGCTAGTGTTGTTCAGCCAGATTCTCCCTTCAACTTTACGGCTTCCAGTATTAAAGACGAGAGGTTCTTGTAGATCTGTTTGGGAACTTCTTCTATCTGATGGGGTTCGTTTTTCATATGAATTTTTGGTTTTTCTGAATTGATAATTCCATAAAAAGCCTCTTCTCCTTCAAGGGCGCCAAATGATGCATTGTATGGAATTCCGTCAACAAAATGGATGCTGCCCGTTTCCCCGTTCGTCAGTTTCATTTCAAGGCAGCATGTGGTCTGTTCCAGTTCAATTAAATGCATAAAGCTTGCCACAGATATTCCGCGTGAGGTTGGGCCGGCAGCCGCCTGTTTAAGGGCTTCTGCGACAGTATCGGTGAAATCCTTTATGTTAAACGGTTTACTGTAAAAGTAAAGCGAATCCCTGATCAGCATCTTCTTTATATCAGGCTGCAATGCTTTTATATAAAGTTCAAATTCCTTCTGGCTTTGAATATGGGCGGTAATCACAATGCAGGGTATCGATTTATATTCATTGATTACATAGGATAACACACCGAAGCCATCAATTTCCGGCATTTTTATGTCTGTGACCAGAAGGGATATGCTCTCTTTTTTAAAGATCTCAATGGCCTCCCGCCCGTTCACGGCCACATGGATTTCATAGTCACCGTCAGCTTTCTCGAGACCGATTTTAATGAGTTCCCGGGATGCTTTGTCATCTTCCGCGATTAGAATTTTTTCCATTTGTTTCACCTGTTTATCGAGTTATGTGTTCCGGATTACCGAACACCAGTGTATCATGGGTGCCGGAATGGAAATCCTGTGAGTTTCTTATTTGATTATACCCATTAGTATTCAGCAAGTCTGACTTTTATAGATATTTTATAATGAAAAATGCTTGATGATCAAGTTTATTCGGTAATAGTATGGATATATGCCTGAATGTTTGACGGTCTCGTAAAAAGTCCAACTTCTGCGTTGTGCTGCATTTCGCAATCATTCAACGTACTATAAGTACGCTTCATGATTACGAAATTTGCACGCCTTGAATTTGAACTTTTTACGAAACCGTCTATTTCGGACGGTTTACGAAACCATCAATGTTTGAGTGAGTAAACAGCGATTATCGATTTCCAAATTAAGTTAATATATATGATATAGTTAATAAAACCAAGAGTATACATTGAATATCTGAATGAATAAAATGAATAGAAAATCGATACTGACATTGTTTTTTCTGATAGCGGGACTATTACCACCATTGGCAGGCTTTCTTTTTCTTAATACCCCTTCTGTGACAGCCGAAAGAGCCATGAAAATACTGAGTCAAGAACATGAAAAAATAGTGCTGATTGATATCCGGGAGAAGTATGAATACGATAAGGGGCATATTCAAAGCGCGATAAATATTCCTTATACTATTATTCTGAATGATAAAGTCACTCCTGGCCGGATGGTGATGTTTGATTCAAAACAAGTGCTTGTGATTTGTGAAAGTGGTTTCGCCGGAATTTTTGTTACCAGGAAGTTTAGAGATGAAAATATTTCGGCATTTAATATCAAAGGAGGACTGGAAGCATGGATTGCTTCTGCCGGAGAGAGCAACATGGAACCCTACAAGTATTTTATGACCGCGCAGGGCGGCAAACAGCCGCTGCCTTTTCGCATCGCATCTTCCTTTGAGCAATGGATGGCAGTGTTCACGGCGTTCTTCCTCAAACCGGTTTATACAACCGTATCGTTTTTAATTTTTCTATTTTTTATCAGGAAAAAAGAACCTGAATATAAAGCCATAATGCTTTCCATGTTATTCTTTTTTCTGGGGGAAAACAGCTGCGCGGTAAATTACCTGTTTTTCGATGACAAGTCCTACCTTATGGAATATCTTCATTCCCTTGGGATGCTCTTTTGTTTCGGATTTTTCGTATACGGTATGTTAGAAGTGATGGATAAGTATTTTTTTCATTTCGCAAATCCGGAAAAGCAGTGCTCTTTGATCAGCTTATGCAGAAAGTGTACAAAACATCAGGATGTTTCCTGCGGTCTTCAGAATATTTTCATATTTATCTGTATTGCCTGCTCTGCAATTGCTTTGATGCCATTATTTGCGGGATTAAAAATGGTATCTTACAATACAGTGATTTGGGGTTCATTTTACAATTACAGCCATCCTGTCATTTACCAGGTGTTTGAAAACAGGATTTGTCCTGCCGCGGCAGGGATATTTTTTCTTTTGGCCTCGATCCTGTTGAAGTTTAAGCATGAAGATGCTTTTTATTATGCTAAAATATTTTTTGCCGCCGGTACCGGCCCCCTGTTTTTTTCATTTTTCCGATTTATTCTATACCATGGATATATAGACAATCTTGCCTGGATGGAAGTTTGGGAGGAGCTTACGGAGTTTATATTTATCGCCGGGGTATTATCGGTAATATGGTTTTTTCGAAAAACCATATTCAGGGAGAGGTATAAAAAGCCGTCAAAGGAGGGAGCATTGCTTGCACTAAAAAAAAGATGAACGCCTGTCCGCCATAGCCTTGGCGAAGGAGGGTCCAACGCTTGATGGTCTCGTAAAAAGTCCGTTCGATGTTTATTTTTTATTTAAAAGTATGTATCTATATACCAATCTCAATACGATATATACCGGCAGATGATTTGCGAAGATATTCAGCAGTATGATGGAAACAAGATACAGCCAGGAATTGAGATTGGCAAGAACTCCTAGGAATATGTTTTCCATACCCGGCCATAATCCATGCGCGCAGTTCACATTTGCTTCCGGAGGCAGGAAAAAATAACTGGCAGCGGTAAGGACTGAAAATAAAGCCCCGCACCATATCCATGCATATTTTGATATACCCTTCAGAAAGTACGAAATAACCAGCAGGGCGGGCACAGTGAAAAAATGATTCGAGGTTTTCAGCCAGGTCCAGAACTCCGCATCTTTCAAATAAGAGGTGGTTCCAAAAGGGAAGCTGCCGGTAATAAACCAGGTAAAGGTATCGGCCATCCAGAAACCATGATGAACAAAAAGACAAATCAGCGCGACTGATACAAGCAGGCGATTCATCAGTATTGCGCCAATACCGCCGATCAGGGTGCCCAGGTGAGAAATCCAAAAAAGGTCTTCCAGTGTGCCTTTGTGGAAGCTCCAGGAGAGATTGAAGACAAAATGCAGAAGCATACTCCCGCCGGATATATATATAAAATATCTGGAAAACGGCGTTAAAGATTTGTGAAAAGAAAATGGCTTCATATGATAATTTCTACCCCACCCTTAGGGTTCGCATGTGATACATGATTTATATAGTTATTATCATAATCTGACAAGGTCTTTTCCATATACTGAGACAGGTTTTATTTAATGGCCCGGAATGTTCCTTTTTATGATATATGATATTCATACTACTAATAGAGGAAATGACTCTTTATGAAAATGGTTCGAAAAATCGGTTATGGTGCGGGTGACCTGGGAATATCTATTTCTTATTTTACTGTCGGGTTCTTTTTTATGTATTACCTGACTGATATTGTAAAGATGCGTCCTGAAATGGCGGGGCTGGCTATATTTATCGGTAAATTATGGGATGGAATTAATGACCCGCTGATCGGAATTTTTAATGACCGTATAAAATCAAAAGTCGGTCCAAAGCGGGCATTTATCCTCTGGGGTATAATTCCGTTTGCGGCCAGCTTTTTTCTTTTATGGCTGATACCGGGCGGGATCAATGAATCGATGCAATTTATTCTCGCCGTGGCAAGTACTCTTCTCTACGCGACAGCATATTCGATCGTGGTTGTTCCATATATGGCAATGGTTCCAGTGATGAGCGATGATTATGATGAACGAACACAGATTACAGGTATTCGGGCTATTTTATCTACTTTCGGAACCATTCTCGGTGGAGGTGCGGCAATCCTGGTTTCATCCTTTACGAATGAAGCCTTTGGGTTAAGAGCGGTTATGCTTGTTTTTGCGGCTTTCACAGGATTGTCTCTATTTGTGGCTTCATTAAGTATTAAGGGAGTAGAAAAACGGCAGGTTTCTGAAAAGAGAATTATGAAAGTCAGCCTGAAACAATACCTTGGGCTTATCAAGGAACGAAATGTTTTTATTCTTCTAATGTTCAAGTTTCTGGGAGCTGTGGGGACGGGAACACTTACCGCGTCGTTTCCATATTTTACGGAACATATCCTTGGGAATAAAGGGCTCAGTTCCATGGGGCTTGGAGTTTATATTCTGGTTTCCGCTGCATTTATTCCCATATGGAACAGGCTGACTCATTACTTTGATAAACGTAGACTCCTGTTGTTCGCAAACGTGAGTGCCGCGGTTATATTGCTGATTATCGCGCTAAGCATCTCGTCAGACAGCAAAATCGGTTTTTTTATCGGATGCGGATTTTTAGGGTCAACCATGGCGGCGTTTTTATTTATGCCGTATTCCCTGGTACCTGATCTGGTCGAATATTACGAATATGTTAAAGGTGAACATCATGAATCAATTTTTTTCGGGCTTTGGATGGCATTTCATCAGCTTGGACTTGCAATATCAGGAATTATCCTTGGCTATTTTCTGGGTTTTTTCGGGTACAGCGGCCGGTTTGATGTGCTTCCGGATTCAGCATTGGTCGGGATCAGACTTGCTTTTGGTTTGATACCGGCGGTGTTTCTTATTCTTGCGGCTGTTGTACTTCAAATGTATGGAATCGATCGAAAATTCTATGTCCGAATTCGTGAAAAACTGGGAAAAATATGAACCACTGGATATGCGGAAACACAGAGAGAAATAACAGTCAATGGTACTGTCAAACAGGATACACGATATCAGATTCATCTGTAAAGATCAGAGGTCAATAGAGGTATTTTGAGACTACTGCTAACATATTTTGAAAAGCTCTTGCTGAATTATCGTTTCTATCATTGGAGCAGGATCAGGCTGGAGAAACACCAGAGTAGGAGGATTCGTAAGCTATTAAAAATTGTCAAAAAAAAGTCTTCCTATTACAGGAGTATGAATAAGGGTGCGGACAAATTGTCATATGATGATTTGCCCGTGATCGATAAAGCAGATATGATGTCCGGCTTTAACCGGATCAATACAGAGAAGCTGGATCGGGATGACCTGATAAAATATAAAATCGATCAGGAAAAAAAGTCTCGCTTTGATTTGTATAAAGGAAAGTATTCAATCGGTTTGTCGTCCGGGACATCCGGCAATAAGGGTCTGACTGTGCTGTCGAAAGAAGAAATCAGGCTTTATAATGCACTGTTATGGGCCAGAAACGGTGTTCCCAAAGGTGTCAGAGCCTATCGGGTTCTTTTTGCTCTGAGAACCAATAACCCTGCATTTATGGAGACCGGTTCATTGGGCATTGATCTGTTTTATGTTGATTATACTCATCCTGCCGATAAGTTGGTCACATTGATTAATGAAAAAAAGCTCAACATTCTCGCAGGCCCGCCTTCACTCCTCTTAATACTATCAGAGCATAATCAAAAAATCGGTCATCAGATCGATACTCTGGTATCCATAAGCGCTAAGTTATTTTACTTGACATATAATATGTTTTATCATATAGTTCCATCGATAATAATCGATGGAGATAAAAATATGATAACAGAAGACTGGCCAGTATTGCTATCCTT
>JAUVGT010000062.1 GCA_030593645.1 Deltaproteobacteria bacterium | reverse complement strand
TGATTGTGGAGAAACAGCTGAATCGTGTTGTGGTTGCCGCGTGTACACCCAGAACACATGAGGATATCTTTCAGGAGACCATTACCAACGCCGGTTTAAATAAACATTTATTTGAAATGGCAAACATTCGTAATCATTGTTCCTGGGTACACAGCAAAAATCCGGAGGCGGCGACCGTAAAGGCCAAAAATCTGGTCAGTATGGCGGTTTACAGATCCAGCCATTTAGAACCCCTGGTATCACCGGAAATAGACATCAATCCTTCGGCTTTAATTATCGGCGGGGGTGTTTCCGGTATGATCGCAGCGGAGAATCTGGCCCGGCAAGGATTTCAGACATATCTGGTCGAGAAAAGTAATGAGCTAGGCGGGAGCGCAAAAAATCTTAATAAAACATGGCAGGGTGAGGACGTACAGCATAATCTTCAAAGTCTTATTACCCGCGTAAATTCAGAAAAAAATATCGATGTATTTTTAGAAAGTGAAATAAAACAGGTCGATGGGTACATCGGGAACTTTCATTCGGTTATTAAAAACGGATTCAAAGAAAAGGAGTTGTCGCATGGTGTCGCGATTATTGCCACAGGCGGGATTGAGTACAAGCCTGATCAGTATTTCTACGGACAGGATTCACGAATAGTAACCGGTCTGGAGCTTGACCGGAAATTCATGGAGAAGGATCAAACCTTAAAAAATATATCTTCTGCGGTTTTCATCCAGTGCGTGGGCTCCAGGGAACCGGACCGCCCATATTGTTCTAAGGTTTGCTGTACCCATTCAATCACTAACGCGCTGGAGCTTAAAAAAATAAATCCCGATATGAACATTTATATTTTATACCGGGATATCCGGACCTACGGTGAACGGGAATACATTTACAGGGAAGCCCGGGAGAAAGGCATTATTTTCATCCGGTATGCAGTCGACCAAAAACCCGATCTTTCGATCAATAGAGACCATATTGTGATCACCGCCACCGATCATGTACTGGGAAGGCCCGTTGAAATTGAAGCTGATCTGGTTGCACTGGCCTCGGCCATCCTCCCGAATAAAGATGAAACCCTGGCCCGGTTTTTCAAGGTGCCGCTAAATGACGATGGTTTCTTTGTGGAAAAACACGCCAAGCTCGGACCTTCAGATTTTGCGACAGAAGGGGTATTTGTTTGCGGCCTGGCTCATTCTCCTAAGCCTATGGATGAAGCTGTGGCACAGGGTCTGGGGGCTGCTGCCCGTGCGGTGACCATCCTGTCCAGGAAAAAAATGCTGGGGAATGCCGTGGTTTCAGAAATTGACCCCGAGCATTGCAGGGGATGCCGGACATGTTTGGATTCTTGTCCTTACCAGGCGATCGGCTACCTGGAAGACTGGTTAATTTGCGAAGTCAATCGGGCACTATGCAAAGGATGCGGTGCCTGTGCCGCGGTATGCCCCACCGGCGCGGCAATGGTGAATCATTTTAATGATCACAGCCTGCTGGACATGGTTAAAGTGATGGCGCAGGCATAAATGTTGACGGTTTCGTAAAAAGTCCAACTTCTGCGTTGTGCTGCATTTCGCAATCATTCAACGTACTAGAAGTACGCTTCATGATTACGAAATTTGCACGCCTTGAATTTGAACTTTTTACGAAACCGTCTCATTCGGACTTTTTATGAGACCATCAATGTTCATTCAACCAACAAAGAAGACGCCGGATTTTAATGAATAGACGTTTTTTTAAACCGTTACGATAAGGAAAAAAAGATGCCAAATGAATTTACTCCCGGGATTATTACTTATGCCTGTAACTGGTGTGCCTACGCGGCTGCCGACCTGGCCGGTGTCAGCCGGTTTCAATACCCGGCCGGGATGCGGATTATCCGTGTGATGTGCTCAGGCAGGGTGAATCCCAATTTCATTCTAAAGGCGTTTCAGACAGGTGCAGATGGTGTCATGGTGGCGGGGTGACATATGGGAGACTGCCATTACCTGGACGGTAATGTTAAAGCCGAAAAGATGTTCGATACGGTCTGTAAAATAACCGAACTGCTGGGTATCGAGAAGGAAAGACTTCGACTGAAATGGATTTCTTCATCCGAGGGCATCCTGTTTGCTGAAACAGCCAGGGAGTTTACCCGGCAGATACAGGAGATGGGACCGTTGAATCTGGTGAGGGCGGCGTAATACCATATAACCGGGGGCAGAATTTGGAGTAATTTTTTACCGGTGTCGATATCGGAATCGTTTTCATCGGTTTTTTTGCTCTTCGTAAAGACGAAATGAATTGTGTTTCTGTGAACTGGAAAGCGATAAGTTATTTTCCCCGATAGGAAACGATACCGAAAGCGATTTTTACCCCGAATTCCGATTTTTAACGTGCAGTTACTACTTCAGGAAATATAAAGAATGAGAGGTATATTGTGAACAAAGACATTCTAATCATCGGCGCGGGGATTGCCGGGATCCAGGCTTCACTCGATTTGGCGGAAATGGGATTTATGGTGCATCTGGTGGAGCAGTTGCCCAGCATCGGCGGTAAAATGGCGCAGCTGGATAAGACCTTTCCCACCAATGACTGTGCCATCTGAATTCTTTCTCCCAAAATGCTGGATGCCGGTCGGCATCCCAACATTGACTTGATGGCTTATTCTGAAGTGGAAAGCATGGAAGGTGAATCCGGCGCGTTTGAAATTCGGATCTGCCGGAAGGCCCGTTTTGTAAATGAAGATCAATGCACCGGCTGCGGCACTTGCGCGGAAAAATGCCCCATACAGGTCAGTGATTCTTTTAATATGGGTCAGGGAACCCGAAGTGCGATATACAGCTGGTTTGCCCAGGGGATACCGTCAACACACACGATCGATGCGAAGTATTGCAGACAGCTGAATGGAAAAAAATGCGGGATCTGCCAGAAAGTCTGCCAGGCAGATGCCATTGATTTTAATCAGAAAGATAAAATAGTTAATCTTACTGTGGGGGCTGTCATTGTTGCTGCCGGTTATGACATATTCGATCCTTCCCGGATCCCGGAATATCGGTACCGGGATCAGCCGAATGTGATTACTTCCATGGAATTTGAAAGGCTGCTTAGCGCGGGAGGCCCCACAGCCGGCCACCTGAATCGGCCTTCTGACCGGACAGTGATTGAAGAAATAGCGGTACTTGAAAAGAAAGCAAAAAAGTCAGAAAAAATGCTTGGTAAATATGAAGAAAAATATAAAATGGTCTCTGAACGGTTTTACCGGGCTTTTCAGTCCGGTGAACATGGAGATGAAAAAGACAGTGTGAAGTGGGCTGATAAATATAAAGCTTACTTGGAAATTAAAAGTAAACGTGAGGCATTAAAAACAAGGGCGGAACGATTTTCAACAGCAAAAAATCTGGCCTTTATCCAATGCGTCGGTTCCAGGGATTTCAGGTTTTATCAATTTTGTTCAGGCTATTGCTGCATGCACTCTATTAAGGAAGCCATTATCGCCCACGAACATGAACCTGAGACCCGTTCGGTAATTTTCGGTATGGATATCCGGGCGGTGGGAAAGGGTTTTGAAGAATATAAAATCCGCGGGGGCAACCATTCGAATATCAGTTACCATCGCGGACGCGTGGCCGAAATAAGAGGTGGTCCTGATAATCATCCGGTTGTGATTTATGAAGACACTATCAGTCAAACCGTCAAAAAAGAAGCATTCGATATGGTGATACTGGCCACCGCCTGTGCGCCCGGAAAGAGTTTAAAAAAACTGGCATCGGTTCTGGACGCTGAACTGGATGAATTCGGGTTTTTAAAAACCAATCATTTACAACCGGTGGATACCACGCGAGAGGGAATTTTCGTATGCGGTTGCGCACAAAGCCCCATGGACATCCCTGAATCAGTATCTCAAGCCAGCAGCGCCGCGTCCAGGGCAGTGCAGGTGCTTATGACATATCGAAAGGTATCATAAATTGAATGATATGGCAGATCAAATAAAAAAAGAAAATGCAGAAGAAAAACCGCGTATCGGGGTTTTTGTCTGCGATTGCGGTTCAAATATTGCGGGTCACCTGGACTGCGAATCTGTGGCCGAGTATGCTTCAACTCTTCCCGGCGTGGTATTTACAAAAGAAAATCTTTATACCTGCTCTGAATCGGGAATCGCGGAAATACAGCAAAGCATCAAAGAACATCATCTCACACGTGTGGTTGTCGCTTCCTGTTCTCCCCGGACCCATCAGCCGCTTTTTGCCGGTTCATGTGCTCAGGCGGGGTTGAATCCATATCTTTTTGAAATGGTGAATATCCGGGATCAGTGTTCCTGGGTACACATGGGGCAGCGTGAAAACGCCACTGAAAAGGCAAAAAATCTGGTACGGATGGGTGTGGCAAAAAGTGTGACACTGGAACCCCAAAAAGAGATAGAATCTTCTTTAATTCGCAAGGTCCTGGTTATCGGCGGTGGTATGGCGGGACTGTCCGCAGCTGATGCCTTTGCGGCCATGGGAATTGAAGTGATACTGGTCGAAAAAAGCGGGGCGCTTGGCGGGCTCCTTCGAAAAATCAATCGATTAGCCAATGGAGAGGCCGCGATTGATGTGATTTCAAACCTGATCGAAAAGGTCGAATCAAGGTCCAATATTTCTGTGTATACCGGATCAGAAGTCAAGTCAATCGGCGGTTATATTGGAAATTTCAATATGACTGTCTCAACGGGGGATAAGAATATTGAGGAGTCCGCGGGATGTGTGGTTGTTGCCACCGGGGCCTTGCCCTGGGTACCGGAAGGCCTGTATGGTTATAACGGGGAAGGCGTGATCACCCAGATTGAACTGGAGGATCGATTGAAAACCGGGGCCTTGAATGCCAGCCAAATTGTGATGATTCAATGCGCGGGGGCGCGGACGAATAACAGAGAATTCTGCTCCAGGATATGCTGTATGACAGCAGTAAAAAATGCGCTGATCATAAAGGAATACAAACCGGATTCAGAAATTCACATTTTATACCGTGATATGCAGATGTATGGCACGGAAAAGGAAAAAATGCTCTGGGATGCCCGGGGTAAAGGGATACGGTTTCATGTTTTTGATAAAGATAAGCCGCCAGATGTTAAAAATGGAAAAGTTCATTTTTTCCAGCCTCTTCTGGGAGAAACCAGAGAAATCCCCTGCGACCTGGTGGTTTTATCGACTCCCTTATTGCCAAATGAAAATGCCCGTAATCTGGCCCGGACTTTTAGGGTCCCGGTGGATCAAAATGGTTTTTTCCTGGAAGCGCACGCCAAACTGCGTCCGCTCGATTTTGCGGCGGACGGTATTTTTTTGTGCGGCAGTGCCCGTTATCCAGCCACAACCGCGGAAGCCCGTTCCCAGGGGATCGGTGTCGCTTCACGGGCGGCAGGCATTCTGTTCAAGGAAAAACTGGTTACCAGTGCGATTGTTGCGGGGATAAGAGATGATACGTGCGTTGGATGCATGATATGCCTGAATGCGTGTCCTTATCAGGCCATTTCCTTTAATGAAATATCCAATGTCTGTGAAGTCAATGTAATTCTGTGCAAAGGATGCGGCAACTGTGCTGCAGCATGCCCGTCGCACAGCGCGCGATTGAAAGGATTTATGCAAAAACAGGTTTTGGCTCAGATCCGGGCCTTTTAGAAGTGGTTTCAAAACCATCTTTCGGGTCCAATTTCGTTGTTGGAGCGAATATTTCAATCCTCGAAATATATCATATATTCCTGCGGTTAAAATATCCACTCCGCCTAGAACTTAAACCCGAAAGATGGTTTTGAAGCCACTTCTGGGGGTGAAGAGGGGAAATCACATGCAAAATACCAAATTTGAACCCAGTATTATCTGCTTTTTATGCACGTGGTGAGCTTATGCTGCTGCTGACCTGGCCGGGGTTAGTCGTCTGCAGTATCCCGCGAATGTGCGCACTGTCAAGGTAATGTGCAGCGGGAGTGTATCGCCACACTATATTTTAAGGGCATTTCAGCAGGGAGTCGACGGGGTTTTTGTCGGCGGGTGACATCTGGGTGAATGCAATTACCTGTATGGTAATTATTCAGCGGAAAAGCGGATTCGATTTTTAAAAAGCCTTTTACAGTTTATCGGTATTGACGAAGAACGGGTGAAAGCGGCTTGGGTTTCGTCCGCCGAGGCATCGGAATTTGTAAAGGAAATAAAAACGTTTGTGGAAAAACTTCAGCAGATGGGTCCGTCGCCCCTGAAAAAATCGGGAATTCAAGAATTGGTTCCGGCCTTAAGTGCAGAATTGCTTTGAGTTATTATAAAGATAAAACTTTGCTCCCCGAGCGATGTCAGAGAATAAAGGCCATGCCTGTGTTATTGAAATGGCAGGGATAACTCTTTGCGGTCGTATGGCAAATATGCAATGGATTGCGCCTAGCCAATGATCAATAAAGACGATTGCGATATCGATACCGACCCCGAATTCCGATTGTTTTGAATCCCCCATTGAGGGGGGCAGGGGGGTGTTTGGAACGCGTTGACACCCCAACTCTATGCACTTTAGCTCATTTGGGTTAAATTTGATGGAATCGTAAGCAATCCGGAAATCGTCTTTAGCGTCATTCCGGCGGAGGCCGGAAGCCAGTAATTTCAAATGCTTCTGGACTCCGGCTTCCGCCGGAGTGACGGGAAAACGGGTTCTTTTTGAAATCATCAAATTTAGAAGTGGTCAAAGCAAAATATGGGATATGACGATGATTGAAGAGATCAAAAAACAAGTCAGGGAATTATTAACATCGGGAACAATTAAAGGTTTTCTGGGGCTTCGTGAAATCGACGGTCATATCGCTCCTTATCTTTTTTGTGATGCGGAAGACATGGATTCTATGAACCTGGGCGATTATAAAAAACCGGGCGATGCCAGATACCCTTTAAACAGGATATTGATCCATCTGTTATCCCATTATCCCGATGAAATATTGGGAGTACTGGTGCGGGGATGCGACCAGCGTGGTCTGAATGGCCTGTATTCCTTAAACCAGCTTGATCCTGAAAAAGTCATCCCGGTGGGGATTCCGTGTCCGCCCGAGCTGGCTGAAGCCTGTGAGTGTAGTCGGCCCTACCCGGAAAATCGTGCCGTTGATGGGCAAGCAGAAGGATATTCAAATCAAACACTGGCCCGGATAGCCGGTCTCGATATTGGGAAACGTTTTGAATACTGGATGAACGAATTTGCCAGGTGCATTAAATGCTATGGCTGCAGAGATATCTGCCCCATGTGTATTTGCAGGGAATGCAGTTTAGAGTGTGGTGATCTTGTTGGGAAAGGTGATATCCCGCCTGAAAATCCGATTTTTCATCTGATCCGGGCGGTTCACATGGCGGACAGGTGCGTCGACTGCGGTTTGTGCGCTGAAGCGTGCCCCGCGGATATTCCACTGAGGACACTTTATAAAAAAGTGGCCGACATTGTAAAAAAAGAATTCGATTTTCAGGCCGGATATCAGCCGGACGCAAAATCACCATTGAATGTTTTAGATCAGTAATCCAACAGCGATGTGCGCCGCGCAAATTGTTTCTACCTGAGGTAATTTAATGGATTATAAAACCGTACTGACAACTTGTACCTATTGCGGATGCGGATGTAATATGTACCTGGAAGTAATGGATGGTCGAATTACAGGCACCATTCCCTGTAAAACCAGTCCGATCAACGAAGGAAAACTGTGTATTAAGGGTTGGAACGTGCATGAATTTGTTCAGAGCCCCAAACGGCTGACCCGGCCCATGCTTAGAAAAAACGGGGATTTGACAGAAGTGACATGGGATGAGGCTCTTGATTTCACAGCATCCAGGATAAAATCGATCAAAGAAAAGCACGGAAATGACAGTATCGCATTCCTGACTTCAGCCAAGGTAACGAACGAGGAAAACTTCCTACTCCAGAAATTCGCTCGAGCGGCGGTCGGCACCAACAACATCGATCATTGCGCCCGGCTCTGACATTCTTCTACTGTGGCAGGTCTTGCCGCGGCATTCGGCAGCGGGGCGATGACAAATTCTGTTGCCGAGCTGGAAGATTCTGACTGTATCTTCATCACGGGATCCAATACCACTTCTTCACATCCCCTTGTGGCGATGCGGATCAATCGGGCTGTACAAAAAGGCGCCAAATTGATTGTGGCTGATCCGCGGAACATTCAGATTGCTGAAATGGCCGATATTCGCGTACACCAGAACCTGGGAACGGACGTGGCGCTGCTGAACGGCATCATGAATGTGATTATTCGTAATAATCAGCATGATCTTAAGTTTGTTGAAAGCCGTACCGAAGGGTTTGAAGCATTCAAGAAAGTCATTGATCATTATACTCCTGAAAAAGCATCGGAAATAACAGGGGTATCCCCTGAAAATATTATCAGGATTGCGGAATGTTTTGGTTCCGCAAAAAAAGGCTCGATCGTTTATTGCATGGGTATTACCCAGCACACCAGTGGTGTTGATAATGTAAAATCTTTGGCAAACCTGGCCATGCTGACGGGAAATATCGGTCGTTCATCCACAGGCGTTAACCCCCTGCGCGGGCAGAACAATGTCCAGGGGGCATGTGATATGGGCGGTCTTCCCAATGTCTATCCCGGCTATCAGGCGGTCAATGGTCCAGCCATCCGTGAAAAATTTGAATCCGCCTGGAATGCGGAACTTTCAGAAAAGCCGGGTTTGACCATACCGGACATGCTGAAAGGGCTTGACACCGGTTCTGTAAAGGCTTTATATGTGGTAGGCGAAAATCCCATGCTGAGTGACCCGGATACTGTTCATGTGGAAAAAGCTCTGAAAGCGGCGGAATTGCTTGTGGTACAGGACATCTTCATGACTCCGACCGCGCAACTGGCCCATGTTGTTTTGCCCGGAGCTTCTTTTGCTGAAAAGGAAGGGACATTTACAAATACTGAAAGGCGTGTACTTCGGGTCAGGCGTGCCATAGATCCGGTAGGAGATTCGCGCACTGACTGGCAGATTATTCAGGATCTGTCCAACCGGTTCGGTTTTCAGATGGATTATGATTCTCCTGAAGATATCATGAAGGAAATATCAGACGTTACTCCTTCTTATGGTGGTATTACCTATAAACGACTATCCGGGGACGGCTTACAATGGCCATGTCCAAATCTTGATCATCCCGGAACCCAGTTTCTCCATAAAGACAAATTTACGCGGGGAAAAGGTGTGTTTCACGCAATCGAACACAAACCTCCGGCTGAAGTTGTTGATGATGATTTTCCTCTATGGATGACAACCGGTCGTGTTTATGCCCATTATCATACCGGAACGATGACGCGGGTTTCCCCTTCTCTTGATGAGGAGATCAAAGAAGGATACCTGGAAATACATCCTGAAGACGCCAAAAATATAGGCGTTGGCCTGGGCGATATGATTCGCATTATATCGCGCCGCGGAAGTATCACAGCCAGAACCCTGATCACCGACAGGGTAAGACCGGGACTTGTATTCATGCCGTTTCATTTTGTTGAATGTCCTGCAAATGTTCTTACAAATCCGGCATTTGATCCTGTTGTAAAAATACCGGAGTATAAGGTTTGCGCTGTGAAACTGGAAAAGGTAAGTTATAATTGATTTTAAATATGAAAAAACTGTCAAAAGCCGATTTTGAGAATTTAATTAAAGGTTCCGGTGTACTGTCAGAAGATCGATCGGGTACCAAGGTATATTTACTCCGGGATGGATTAATACTCAAACTGTTTCGTGTTAAACGTTTGTTATCATCGGCACGGATATATCCATACTCCGTGCGTTTTGATAAAAATTCAAAATAACTCAATGATATGGGAATCCCAACAGTATCGGTACTTGGTACATATAAAATTCGGCATATTAAAAAAACAGCGGTTCTGTACAAATCTCTTAAAGGAATAACCCTTCGGGATTATTTTTCGGAAAAACCCGCTGCAGATCGATTCATTGGCAATCTTGCAGAATTTATAGCTGATATCCATAGAAAGGGTGTTTTTTTTAGATCGATCCATTTTGCAAATATCATCGTTTTACCGAATGGAACTTTCGGTCTGATCGATGTGTCCGACATGAGAATAAAAAAAAGAAGCCTGAGTTTTAACATGCGTCTTCGGAATTTTCGCCACTTTACCCGTTATGAGATCGATAAACAGTTTTTTAAACCAAAAGCAGAGATATTTATTGATATCTATTCCAGATTGAGTCCTTTTTCAAAAAAGCAGCATAATCAATTTAAAAAACAATTATACAGCATGCTGGAACCTGATCATTCAAAGGAGATTGAAAATTCCATCTCCCAGGGAAGCTGCATCAAAGGCATTCAAAATCGATCTGCTGTTTCCATCAAAGATGATGCTCGCATTAAGGGCTTGCGCAAAAACGTTAAACAAAGTTTAAATAGGGAATAACCAGGAACGAAATCTTTTCCAATTCCGTCCTTCATCCTGAAGTAAAAAGTCCGAAATCTTAACTGCTACAATGTGTGGGTTAAAAGCTCGAAGTTTGTAATTATGAAGTGCTACAATGTGTAAGTTGTTTGTATTATATGATTTTTAATTGGCTTCCGGGTTGACAGAACAGTTTTGTTTTTGTAATTTCCATAGAAGTTATGGAGTAGATATTCTATTTGATAATCATAAGGAGGGGGTATGATTGACTCTAAGAGCTGGGATTGGGAAACCAGCGAAAAAGTGATTGAGTTCGACGACTGGAAAAATAAATTTAAATGGGTCGAAGAACCTTATGCGAGCCCCGATGGTGAAAAGATTGCCGCAGTGGTTAACGTTGATGAAGGTGAGTTCAATGTGTGCGTCAATGGTGAAACATGGGAAAACACATTTGATAAAGTATGGTATCTCAGGTTTTCTCCTGACGGCCGGCTCACGGCTTTGATATCTGAAATGGGGGAATGGACCCTTGCGGTTGACGGAACACCCTGGGAAGACAAGTACGGTTATGCCTGGAACACGATGTTTAGTTCTGACGGGAAGAACATCGCGGTAGCAGTGCAGCAGGATATGAAGTATAGTATGGCCGTAAATGGCATTGCCTGGAAGCAGACTTATCCGAACATGACTAATTATACTCTCAGCTCAGATGGATCGAAAACTGCCGCTTCGGTTCAGGTGGGAGAGTTCGATTCCGGTGAAATACATAAATTCCAGGAAGGGGCCTACACGGCAGCCCTGGATGGGAAAGCCTGGGACACGAAATTTGTCAATGTCTGGAATATGGCGATCAGTCCGGATGGAAAGAGTCTGGCGGCTGAAGTCCGGCTTAATCTTTATGATTACACCATCGCGGTCAACGGCAAACCCTGGGACAAAACATATACCAGTGTATGGGAGCCGATATTTCATCCTGAAAACAATACGGTTGTGGCACCTGTCAGGGTAGAAGGCAAGTGGGCCATGGCAGAAGATAATAAACTGATCTGGGACAGACGTTTTGTACAGCTGTGGAATCAGGTATTCAGCCCGGATGGTAAAAAACTGGCAGCGGTTGTCGCGCCTTCCTATGGTAAATGGACCGTTGCAATAGATGGTATTCCATGGAAAGTGACATTTAGAGATCTTGTCACGGATTTGGCATTCAGTTCGGATGGCGAAAGGCTTGCTGCTGTGGCCAAAGAGGGTGAAACCTGGAAAATAGTTGTGGATGGAAAAGTATGGAACAATACGTTTGATATGGCCTGGAAACCGGTATTCAGTCCGGATAACCAGTATGTTGCGTCCAGGGTTGAAAAGAAAGGCAAATATACCGTGGTGTTAAATGACCGTGTTTGGTCTCATAAATGTGAAGCGGCCTGGGATCCGGTTTTCAGTCCGGACGGAAATAAAATTCTTTTTAGAACAATTGAAAACGGTAACTATTATCGTCGTATCATGCCCGTTACTGAACTGGCTGGTTAAAGGGGGAAAAATGCATGATGTATATAATTTTGTAAGCGGACCTCTTGTATGGGTGGCTTTTATCGTATTCATCGCAGGCAGCCTGTACAGAGTAATCAGTCTGATAATGCTTGTGAATAAAAAAGAGAAATTTATTTTTGATTACATGAGTTTCAAATACAGTTTGCGTTCCATCATTCGATGGAGCATACCTTTTGCAACGGTAAACTGGCGAAAGCATCCTGTTTTAACTGTGGTCACATTTGCATTTCATATATGCCTGATCGTTGCTCCTTTATTTATTTTAGCCCATAGTGTTCTCATTGATGAATCATGGAATATTTCATGGTGGTCTTTCAGCGACACTATCGGAGATATTATGACCGTGATCGTAATCGCGGGAAGTATATTTTTTTTGATCCGAAGAGTGGTGCTTCCGGAAGTCAAATTTGTCACATCAGCATCAGATTATGTAATACTGGCCATTGTGGCCGCCCCCTTTATCACGGGTTTTATAGCTTATCATCAATGGTTTGCGTATCCCAACATGATGATATTCCATATCATTTCCGGAGAAATCATGCTGATGGCCATTCCCTTTACACGGCTGAGACACATGCTCCTGTCTCCGTTTACAAGGGCGTATATGGGTTCCGAGTTTGGCGGGGTAAGACATTCCAAGGACTGGTAGACAATACAGATGCGGAAAGAAATAACCGCTGTTGAATTTATACTGATATCATAAACAAGGAGGTTCGAATCATGTCGGAACCTGCAAAAAAAGAACAAGAAAAGGTGGTCGATCAGGGAATTGATGTGGGAATTGCCAGGCTTACGGAAGATAAGATAAAACATACAATAAACAGCGTCATTAAAGTTGAAACAGGAGCCCGTCTCAAAGCATACGTCGAGACATGCATTCACTGCGGGTTATGCAGCGAGGCTTGTCATTATTATCTTTCGCAGGGGAACGATCCTAAGTTTTCACCTGTGGGAAAAGTTAAACAGACCATGTGGGAAATGTTGAAGAAAAAGGGAAAGGTTTCACCCGAATTTATGAGACGGGCGGTTGAAATCGCGCACACGGAATGTAATTTGTGTAAGCGATGCGCCCAGTATTGTCCGTTTGGTATCGACATTGCTTATATTATGACCGTCGTGCGGCGGATTATTCATAAGCTGGGGATCACACCATTATATATTCAGGACACCGCGCACAGCCATTCGGTGACCATGAATCAGATGTGGGTTAAAGATGATGAATGGCCGGATACCCTGCAATGGCAGGAAGAAGAGGCACAGGCCGAGATCCCGACATTGCGCATCCCTCTTGAAAAGGAAGGCGCGGATATCATGTATTCCGTTATCGCACCGGAACCCAAGTTCCAGGCGCAGCTGATCTATCAGGCCGCGGTGATCATGGACGTTGCCGGAGTTAACTGGACCATGCCGGCCACACCCGGCTGGGACAACAGCGATATGGCCATGTTTACCGGCGATAACGAACTGATGGGGAGATTAAAAAGATCCCATTTTGAAACAGCCGCAAGACTTAAAGTTAAAAAGATTGTCATGGGAGAATGCGGACATGCCTTCCGTTCGGTCTATGATATGGGAAACCGTTGGCTGGGATGGAAAATGCCCCCCATACCGATTGTGCACGCGATTGAATTTTATTATGAATTATTAAAAGCGGGAAAGATAAAAATCGCCAAAAAGTATGCAACACCTGTGACGCTCCATGATCCCTGCAACGTAGTCCGGGGTGGGGGGCTGGAGGAAAAGGCCCGTTATGTTGCTCACGCAATTTGTGAAGAAGTTATCGAAATGCACCCGAACCGGGAGCATAATTACTGCTGCTGCGCGGGTGGTGGAGTTATTAACTGCGGGCCGCCATACAAGATGAAACGTATCAAAGGCAATAAAGTAAAGGCGGATCAGCTTTTCAGGGCCAAGACTGATGGGGCGGAAACATTAATCACGCCCTGTCATAATTGCCACAGCGGTCTCCACGATATCGTCACCCACTATGAAATCGGCATGGATATCAAATTTTTCGGAGACATAATATATGAAGCCATGGAAAAACCCGGAGCAATTGACGGTTAATTAATAAGGAGAAGGTATAAATGAAAAAACGCACCATATTCATAGCAATATTATTATTTTTTTCCGTGTTTGTCTTCATGGCAGCATATTCACAGGAAGATATAAAATTCGTGGATAACAGTGCCTTTGCTAAACCGGAAAGAGCCCCGTCCCTATTCGCTCATGATGAACACAATGAGAATGCCGAACTTGAAGAATGCAGTGAGTGCCACCATGTTTATGATGAAGATGGTAAGAAAATCGAAGATGAATCATCAGAGGATCAGATGTGCTCGGACTGTCACGCGGAAAAAGCTTCAGGAAGTAAACTTGCCCTGATGAAGGCGTTCCATACAAACTGTAAGGGGTGCCATGTCAAGGAAAAGAAGGGCCCTGTGATGTGCGGTGAATGTCATGTGAATAATCCTGCTGCCGGGAAATGATAGTACCGATAAAAATAAGAATCGGAGGATCAATGAAATAATGGGGATTCACCTTTCCATAATTCCAGCATTCCATGAAGGGTTTCAAACGATTTGGGTAAATAGAGAGAAAGAGCTATTATTTAATTTAATATAAATGAAGAGAGGTCTGCCATGGCAAAAAAAATATTAATCATCGATGATGATCCTGTTATTGTAAAGTATTTAGAGACCTTATTTAACGATAATGGTTATGAAACATGCACTGCCACATCCAGCCTGGAAGGACTGGAGCAGGTCAAAAAGGAAAAACCGGACCTGATATCTCTGGACCTTGAGATGCCCGGGGAATGGGGTCCCCGCTTTTACAGAAAACTGCGAAAAGACAAAGACCTGAAAGACACACCCGTGATTGTGGTCAGCGGGATTGACGGTGACCATGCCATAAAAGATGCAGTGGCATTTGTGGCCAAGCCATTTGATGCGGATAAGCTGCTGGGTATTGTAAAGCGGACCATCGGATAAAAAAAACGAAATTATCTTTCAGCTGTTGTATAGAATATTAGAGCCGGCATATGTATTTTTATGCCGGCTTAATTTTTAAGGAATGTTTTGAAACCACGAAATACACGAAAAAATATTGGTTATAAAACTGTAGAGGCAGACCTGTGTGTCTGCCCTAATGATCGACTCCGAATTCCGAATGACTTAATCCCATGCATTTATCTCAATTGTGTGCTATAGATTCTCCCTGCGGGTTCTATCTCCTGAATATTTACCCATCAGCCAATAATGACGGTTTCGTAAAAAGTCCAACTTCTGCGTTGTGCTGCATTTTGCAATGATTCAACGTACGATAAGTACGCTTCATCATTACAAAAATTGCACGCCTTGAATTTGAACTCTTTACGAAACCGTCTAATTCGGACTTT
>JAUVGT010000067.1 GCA_030593645.1 Deltaproteobacteria bacterium | reverse complement strand
GTCCGAATGAGACGGTTTCGTAAAAAGTTCAAATTCAAGGCGTGCAAATTTCGTAATCATGAAGCGTACTTATAGTACGTTGAATGATTGCGAAATGCAGCACAACGCAGAAGTTGGACTTTTTACGAAACCGTCAATATTATTTATTCTGATTTTTTTAGTGTATAGTATTATTGTTGATTTCGATCTCTGTCAAGAAAGAATATCCAAAAACTTTAATAGATTACAAAGAATGTAAAAACATGCCCATCTATGTCTATGATCCCTGTGTTTCACGATGAACGGCCAAAGGACCCCAGGATTGACATGTGGGCATCACTTCCACACGGTTGATATTCACATGGGCGGGAAGATTGACCGTCCAGCTGATGATTTCAGCAATATCTTGAGGCCGTAAAGGATCAAGCCCTTTGTATATCTCACCGGCTTTTTCCCTGTCCCCTTTTAATCGCACGATTGAAAACTCGGTTTCAGAAAGACCCGGCTCTATATTTGTCACGCGTATCCCGGTTCCGAAAAGATCGGCCCGCAGGTTTCTTGAAAATTGCTTTACAAATGCCTTGGTTGCGCCGTATACATTCCCGCCGGGGTAGGGCCAGTCGCCGGCAATTGAGCCCAGGTTAATCACATGCCCCATATTTCGCGATTTCATCCCGGGAAGCAGGTTCCGTGTACAGTATATCATCCCTTTGATATTGGTATCAATCATGGTTTCCCAATCATCAAGGTCCGCCTCATGCGCAGGTCCCAGCCCCAGGGCAAGCCCCGCGTTGTTGATCAGTACATCGACATCCTTAAACCGGTCAGGCAGTTCCCGAACGGCTGCCTCAACATGGCCGCGGCGGCGTACGTCCAGTGTAATGATATGGATCGATTCTTCACCCCCCAGCTCCGCTTGAAGCTCTTCAAGCTTTTCAGTTCTCCGGCCGCTTAGAACCAGCCGGGCATCCTGTTTTGCGAATAACCTGGCACCGGCTTCGCCAAACCCGGCTGTGGCTCCTGTAATAAAAATTGTTTTTATCATTGCCCCTCCTTGTTGTTTTTGAGAGTATCTCTATCTGACTAATCTATTTAAAGCATAAATTCAACCGGATTGTGATCAAAAACAGGAAATTGACAATGATTGACAGGACAGTCAGCACGATTATCGATCAGGCAAAATGCACGGGATGCGGTCTGTGTGTTAAAGTATGCCCCAATCAAACGATTACCATGGATAATGAAAAAGCCGTGGTCTCCGGAGACCGATCCCTGAACTGCGGGCATTGTGCCGCAATATGTCCGGCCGATGCCATAGTGGTAAAAGGGAACGACCACCGCTCCTTAACGTTTAATACATTTCAAATCCCCAATACCTGGCTGCCTCATGGTAAATTTGATACGGCAAACCTGATCAGCCTCATGGGCTCAAGACGTTCCTGCCGAAATTATAAAAAAAGCACCGTTGATCGTAAGATACTGGAAGACCTCGTGAAAATCGGAACTACCGCTCCATCCGGAACAAACAGCCAGGGGTGGTGCTTTACAATCCTACCCAATCGGGCGGGTGTTGAAAGTCTTGCCGGGCAGATCGGGCTGTTTTTCAAACGTCTGAACCAAAAAGCGGAAATCGCCATATTGCGATGGCTTTTAAAAATCATTGGAAAGCCCCAGCTTGACCATTATTTTAAAAATTATTATGAATCGGTCAGAGAAGCACTGGACGAATGGGAAAACTCCGGTAATGATCAGCTTTTTCATGGGGCCGCAGCCGTGATCATTGTCAGTTCAAAACCGGATGCAAGCTGCCCCCTTGAAGATGCCATGCTCGCCACCCAAAATATTTTACTCGGGGCCCACAGCATGGGGCTTGGAACCTGCTTGATCGGGTTTGCTGTTTCAGCGATGGAAAAAGATCCGGCCATTAAACGATTGATCAGTATCCCGGAAGAAGAAATGGTCTGTTCAGTCATCGCGCTCGGTTATCCGGATGAAAAATACCGGTATCCGGCTTACAGGAAAAAAGTTGTACCCAGATACTTTGAGGTATAATTATCCGGAGTTAAAGCAATACGCAAGGGAATACGCTATTCATCCGGAATTCGGGGTCGGTATCGGTATCGCAATCGCTTTTTTTGATTTGGTGCCCCTGCATTGCTCCCTGCTCTTTACAAAACAGAGCCAATCGCTTCTTTAAGCTCAATAATATACCCGCCATAAAAATGGTCCGCGCCGTCAATCATTTTAAACACGGCATCCGTATTCCAGGAGGGAACCATATCTTTGACTAATACGGCCGGCCCAATTTCATCCCGGCTTCCGGTTATGACCAGTTTCAGGCACGGGATTCTTGAGATTGAACTGAAATCGATGAACCCCACCGGCGGCGACACCATAATCATTTTCTGAATCGTTTTTTCATCTTTCACTGCAAGAGCATTTACCCATGAACCAAAAGAATATCCTGCCAGATCAATCTCTGTTATCCCCATTTCCTTTAAATAGTCAATGGCTGCAAGTAAATCGTTTTGTTCTCCGACACCGTTGTCGAATCGGCCCTCGCTTTTCCCGACTCCCCTGAAATTAAATCTGAGAGTGGTATATTCTTTTTTTCTGAAAACCCCTCGTATCGCACTGACTACACCATTGTGCATATCACCGCCGTAGAGAGGATGGGGATGTGTAATAATAATCCCATTATTCTCATCACCGTTGTCGATCAAACCCTCAATTTTAAAACCATCTGATTGAAATGTACAGTCCTGTTCCATAATGTCAGCAATTCTCGGTGAACGTTTACCTATCTTTTCTGGTTTTTCAATACCCGAACGATATCTCTTCCGAAATCCTTTTGCTGCCATTTTTTCAGATCCATGATTTTTTTCATCGATTTCATATCAGATGGATTTTCCATGGCAATGTTATATAACGATGCTTTATTAAAAAGCAGTGCCGGATCGATTTGGAGAATCAATGCTCTTTGGTCCCGCCACTTTTTAAGAATTTTGATCCTTCCGGGCACCTGGGGATTTACTGCGGGGGTTTTTTTCCGGGGATATACCGGCAGTTCAGAGCCGGGTATTTCAAGGGCTTTCTCGATCTCCCTGATCAAACTATCGCCATACATCTTTACCTGTTTGGCGCTTACAGCGTTTGTTTTCATCAACTGTTTTTTGGTTTTCGGTTTTTCAGAAACCAGTTTCAGTAATGTATCATTTTGCATGATTTTAAAAAGCGGACGGTCCTTCTTTTCGGCGATTTTCTTCCGGAGTTCAAGTAACGTTTCAAGTACAGCCAGGTTTCTTGAGTTCAGGCGGCCCGCGCCTTTAAAATTCAAAAATAGGGGTTCATTATTATCAAGCGAAGGCCTGACCCTGCTTAAAAGTTCACATTCTTCTTTTATCCAGTGAAGACGGTCCTTGGCTATCAGTTCTTTTTCCAATATCTCAGAAAGCGGAATCAGGTATGCCGCGTCAGAAGCCGCATAGTCAATCATTGCTTTCGGCAGCGGACGTTTGGACCAGTCTTTCCGCTGATATTTCTTGTTAAGAACCACATTGAATCTTTCCTGCAGAACCGCTTCAAGGCTGGTTTCCTTGACTCCTAAATACATGCTGACCAGTTGTGTATCAAACAGATTCTTGATTTTGATACCAAAATCCCGATAAAGAGACCGAACATCATAATCAGCGCCGTGAAAAATCTTGATAATCTTTTTATCGGCAAAAAGCGGTTTTAGAAGTTCCAGATTACCGATCTTCAAAGGGTCGATGACAACAGTCTGCTGCCTTGATGCCATTTGAATCAGGCAAACCTTTTCCCTGAAATGAAACATGGAATCGGCTTCCAGATCCACGGCTATTTTCTTTTCCTTTTCAAATTCCTTTACAACTGATTCAAGCCCTGAAAATGTTTCAATGATTTTATAATTCTTTTTCATGTTCAATGGGTGCTGTAAAAAATACCATTCAGAGTGATCGCGAGCCGATGATCTCATTTTTCCCTTGACCCGCGGAGTCATTTAACTTATTGATTATGGTTTGTATAAATGATTTTAAAACCTTTTCTAAATAATCTGGTGAATAACTATGATACACATAACATTTCCCGACGGCAATAAAAAAGATTTTCAAAAACCTCCAACGGGTTTTGATATCGCGAAAAGTATTTCAGAAGATTTTGCACGAAATTGTGTTGCATTCGAGGCAGAAGAATCTCTTTTTGATCTGAGCACTAAAATCGAGAAGAATGCGTCCATCCGCCTGATAACAACAAAAGATCCGGAAGCTCTGGAAATCCTCAGGCACAGCACCGCGCATGTCATGGCCCAGGCGATAGAAAAAGTATATCCAAACGCGCGCCTGACCATCGGTCCGGTGGTGGAAGACGGTTTTTTCTATGATGTCGACATGGACCCGGTGTCCGAAGATGATTTTCCAAAGATCGAAGAGGAAATGAGGAAAATTATAAAGGCCAAACTGCCTGTCGCGCGTAGAGAAATAAGCAAAAAAGAAGCCCTGGATTTTTATAAAGACCAGCCTTTCAAACTTGAAATGATATCTGATCTTGAAGATGGTACGATATCCATTTATGAGCAGGGAGATTTTACGGATCTTTGCCGCGGCCCTCATATCCCTCATACCGGGATGATAAAAGCGTTCAAACTCATGAAAGTTTCCGGCGCGTACTGGCGGGCTGATCAGGAAAAGGCGCAGCTTCAAAGGATATACGGTACCGCGTTTTTTTCAAAAAAAGACCTGAAGAAACATCTTAACTTCCTTGAAGAAGCAAAGAAACGGAATCATCGTAAAATAGGCACCGCTCTCGATCTTTTCAGTTTTCATGATGAAGCACCCGGAATGCCGTTCTTCCATGCAAAAGGTATGAACCTGTGGAATTCTCTTTTGGATTACTGGCGTGAGGAACACCGGTTCGCGGGCTATACTGAAACAAAAACACCCATCGCATTAAACCGCGACCTCTGGGAAAGAAGCGGGCACTGGGACAATTACAGGGAAAATATGTACACCACATCTGTGGATGAGGTTGAATATGCTATAAAACCCATGAACTGCCCCGGTGGAATGCTGCTGTTTGGCATGAAACCCCATTCGTACCGTGACCTGCCTGTAAGAGCGGCAGAAATCGGGTTGGTACACCGCCATGAACTCAGCGGTGTGTTAAACGGACTTTTCAGGGTAAGGGCTTTTCACCAGGATGATGCTCATATTTTTATGACACCCGACCAGATCCAGGATGAAATTCTGGGTGTTTTAAAACTTGTGGATCGCATATACAGTACATTCGGTCTGGGATCACACCTGGAGCTTTCCACCCGGCCCAAAAAATCAATCGGTACGGATGAACAATGGGAGCTGGCCACCCGGGGATTAAAATCAGCGCTTGATGTTTATGGGAAGGAATACAAAATAAACGAAGGTGACGGGGCGTTCTACGGCCCCAAGATCGACGCCCATATCAAAGACGCGCTCGGCCGGACATGGCAGTGCGGAACTGTCCAGCTTGACATGGCTTTACCTGAAAGATTCGACCTTTCATACATCAATAAGGAAAACAAAAAACAGCGGCCGTTGATGATCCACAGGGTGATCTATGGATCTATTGAACGCTTCCTGGGCATTTTGATCGAACATTTTGCCGGTAAATTCCCGTTGTGGATGGCACCCGCACAGCTCATTCTGCTGCCCATTAATGACGACCTGATTCCATATGCCCGGGAACTGAAATTGGATTTTGAACGGCAGGGGCTGAGAACCGAGATCGACAGCCGGGCGGAAAGCCTGAACAGGAAAATCAGGGACGCGCAGATTGTTCAAATTCCGCTGATTCTGACAGTCGGGATGAAGGAAAAGGAATCCGGCAATCTCTCGGTTAGAACCCTGGATGGAAATGTAAAACACGGAATCTCAAATGATACCTTTCTGGATACGGTACTATCCCATATTGGAAAACGAAGCCTTGAAATGGATATCTTTAAGGATTGATCGTGCCGCCTGAAACCTTCGTGCGCACTCTCGTGCACGAAGATATCTACGCGTTTCCCTGGCAATAAATGATTTCAAAATCAAAATACATCCTAATATACTGGGTACCGATCTTTATCTACTGTCTGTTGATTTTCATCCAATCATCCTATCCATCAGTTGAGACGATTCCTTCATTTCTGTTTTCCGACAAACTGCTCCATTTTTCTGCCTATGCACTCCTTGGGATCCTTTTTTTCAGGGCCTTTGAAACGTTTCCTGCCCTGAGCAATCATCATTTAACCATTATTATAAGTATTCTATGCGCGGGTCTCTATGGCGCCAGTGACGAAATTCACCAGTACTTTGTCCCCGGCCGCAATGCTGATATCATAGACCTGGCCGCCGATTTTGCAGGCGGTTTCGCGGGGGTGATGATTTACAGGGTTATATCGAGACAATTCGCTGATTGACAAAATTATAAACTTTCTATAATGATATATTTTCGCAGTAACCTTATAAAAAAGGAGATAGCAGAACAAAATGGCCTCAAAAAATACCATTCAACTAAACGGGAATGAATTTTCTTTTGAACCGGGAGAAACAATCCTTGAAGTGGCCGCAGAAAACAGCATCGATATCCCGACGCTTTGTCACCTGAAAAATACAACCCCTACCGGGTCATGCAATGTCTGTGTGGTTGAAGTGAAGGACGAGCCGGATTTACTGAAAGCCTGTTCCACACCGGCTTCAAGCGGGATGGTTATCACTACGGAATCTCCGGGTGTCTTTGAATCTCGAAAAGCAACGATAAAACTCCTGCTCGCTTCAGGAAACCATAATTGTGCTGTCCGTGGATCTGATACTACCGATTGGATCGGGTTCCAGCTCAGCGTACAGGGAAATGACCAGAGTGATGACCTGTGTCCGGTATGGGGCGACTGTCAGCTCCAGGATCTTGCGTACAGGTACCAGGTATCTGCACCGGTTTTTGATGAATCAAAAACTCCGTTCCCCACAGAAACGGTCAACCCGTTTATCGTTAGAGATTTTTCAAGATGCATTAAATGCGAAAAATGCGTCAAAGCCTGCAATGAAATCCAGGTCAACAATGCGATTAGTGTCGGTTATAAAGGATCGGAAACAAAAATTGTGGCAGCCGATGACAAACCCCTCAAAGACTCAGACTGCGTATTTTGCGGAGAATGCATCCAGGTCTGTCCGGTAGGCGCGCTGACTGAAAAAGACATACGCTACCGTGTCCGCCCCTGGGAAATGAACAAAATCAGGACCACCTGCAGTTATTGCGGTGTGGGCTGCCAGATATATCTGCACGTTAAAGACAACCGTGTGGTCAAAGTCAGCGGTGTCGAAGATACCGCTCCGAATTTTGGCAGTCTATGCGTCAAGGGACGATTCGGATTCGATTTTATCAATTCTCCTGAGCGCCTCTCAAGCCCTTTAATCCGGGAAAATGGTGTGTTAAGAAAAGCCGGCTGGGATGAAGCACTCAATCTTGTGGCAGATCAATTTAAATCCATTATTACCGAGCATGGCGCGGACAGTATCGGCGTGCTCACCTCTGCCCGGATCACCAATGAAGATAATTATATCGTTAATAAATTTACGCGAGCGGTTTTAAAAACCAATAACATCGATCACTGCGCCCGCCTCTGACATTCCTCTACTGTGGCCGGTCTGGCCGCGGCTTTCGGAAGCGGAGCGATGACCAACACCATCGGTGATATTGAAGACGCGGATGTCATCCTTGTTACCGGTTCAAATACCACGGAGAACCATCCGGTACTTTCCAGACATATAAAAAGAGCGGTTTCATTTAAAGGAACAAAATTGCTCCTGGTTGACCCGAGACGCATCAAACTCGCCGGATTCGCGGATATGTGGCTCAGACAAAAGCTTGGTACCGATGTGGCCTGGCTCAACGGAATGATGCGCGTGATCATCAGCGAAAATCTATATGATCAGGAATTTGTCGAAAACAGGACCGTTGCTTTTGATGATCTTAAAAAAACCGTTGAAAAATACACGCCCGAATATGTTCAGGAAATCACAGGTATAAACGCGAATGACCTTAAGAAAGCCGCTCGCCTGTATGCCCGGGCAAAAGCGGCCAGCATTATCTACTGTATGGGTATTACACAGCATACCAGCGGTACTGACAATGTGAAATCCCTTGCCAATCTGGCGATGCTCTGCGGGAACATGGGAATCAGGGGCGGCGGCGTCAATCCGCTTCGCGGTCAAAACAATGTACAGGGTGCCTGTGATCTGGGCGGACTGCCCAATGTTTTCAGCGGGTACCAGCCGGTTACAGACGAAGCCGCGAGAAATAAAATGGAAAATGCCTGGGGAGTAACGGGCCTTCCCGATAAAATCGGTTTGACTGCCACACAGATGATACCCAAAGCGCATGACGGAGAGCTAAAGGCCCTTTACGTCATCGGTGAGAACCCCCTGGTGTCTGATCCCGATCTGAATCATGCTGAAAAAAGCCTGGCGAATCTCGATTTTTTTGTTGTACAGGATATTTTCCTCACTGAAACAGCAAAAATGGCTGATGTGGTACTGCCATCTAAGTGTTTCGCGGAAAAAGAAGGAACGTTTGCGAATACGGAACGATTGGTGCAACGGGTCAGAAAAGCGGTTGAACCGCCGGGCCAGGCACTTGATGACTGGAAAATCACCTGTGAAATTGGCGAACGGATGGGTTTTCCCATGTCCTATCAAAGCAGCCGGTCCATTATGGACGAAATAGCCAGCGTCACCCCGTCGTACGCGGGCATTAATTATGACAGGATCGAGCAAAACGGACTCCACTGGCCGTGCCCGAATGAAAATCATCCCGGCACACCGATTCTCCATCAAAGCCAGTTTACATGCGGAAAAGGAAATTTCCACGCCATTGAATACCGACCGGCGGCTGAAGATATTGATGATGAATACCCCTTATACCTGACCACCGGAAGGGTCCTTTACCACTATCATACAGGTACAATGACCATGAAATCAGAGGGCCTGAATGAGCGGGTACCGGATTGTTTTGTTGAAATATCATCGGAAGATGCGGATAAATATAAAATAAAAAACGGAACCATGGTAACGATCGCCTCAAGGCGCGGTAATATCAGCGCGGCCGCTAACGTTTCATCAAAAGCCGTGGCGGGTACTGTCTTTATCCCGTTTCATTTTGCCGAAGCTGCCGCTAACAGACTCACAAACGCCGCCCTGGATCCAGTATCCCGTATACCTGAATACAAGGTGTGCGCTGTTAAAATGTCCAAATCTGCATAATTAAAATATCAAAAATGATGGTCTCGTAAAAAGTCCGAATTAGACGGTTTCGTAAAAAGTTCAAATTCAAGGCGTGCAAATTTCGTAATCATGAAGCGTACTTATAGTACGTTGAATGATTGCGGAATGCAGCACAACGCAGAAGTTGGACTTTTTACGAAACCGTCAAAAATACAAAAGGCAGGGTGATATTCACTCCCTGCCTTTTCTTTTTTCACCGAGAATTGCTGCGTAACGTCATTCCCGTGGAAGCTTGTCCTCGACACCTTGAATCCTGAAATCCTTTTGGTCCTGCCTTCATGATCCATTATTCTTATCAATTTTCTCAAAAGCCCCTTCAATCGCCTGTTTCAGTACATCAAGCTTCGAGGGTTTTGTTAAATAGCCGTCAAAACCGAATTCCTCCAGCTTTTCCGCGTTATATTCATTGATAAAACCGGATAACGCGTAAATCACGGATGAATGATTGGTCTTTCTGACCTGTTTACAAAATTGTACTCCGTCCATTCCCGGCATTTTAAGATCGGTTATGATTAATGGAAAGTCTTCTTCTTCAAGCATGCTTACAGCCGTAATGGCACTGTCGGCCACTTTGGCCTGATATCCCAGCCTGTTTATTGCTTTTTCCATAAATACTCGAATGGGTTCCTCATCATCAACAAACAGAATTTTTCTATGATTCATACGGTTTCCTTTATCTTGAATTTCTTTCCAGCGAATAACCTGATAATTTTAACACATCACATAAATTAATACAAAGCTTATCGATATCCCCAAACAGAATCATCCAACTCAAGACGTTACCTGGATTCTCCCCACGAATGGCAAAAACCGGTATGCCGCAGGCTTTCATAGAGTGCGACTCCTGCGGCAGTCGAAAGGTTCAGGCTCCTTGTGTCTTTGGTGGTAGGTATGTGGTATGTCAGGCCCGGATACATACTCATGATATGTTCCGGAAGACCTTTCGTTTCAGAACCGAAAATCAGAAACATTCTCTCCGGGCAGGGCATATTCCAAAATGGATTTGCACCGTTTTTTGTGAAAAGCGCTGTTTCTTCGCTTTCCGGTTTCAGTTCTTTATGAAAGTGATCAAAACTTTCCCAGACACTCAGCTTAACTTTGTGCCAGTAGTCGAGCCCGGCCCTTTTCACTTCCCTGCCTGTAAGGGAAAAACCCAGGGGCCTGATCAGATGCAGGTATGTGCCCGTGCCCAGGCATGTACGCCCGATATTTCCAGTGTTCCAATGTATCTCCGGGTGTACAAGAACGATATGGCGTTCATAGTGATTTTTCATAATAAAAACCCGACATTACTGATAAACATTATTTAAATCGAACTGCCGCAATACGGACACAATCCTAGTGAATGATCAATAAACTTTACTTTAGGTGAAATTCCGGCTATCAAAAACATAGTAAAAATTTATTCATTTGGCATTTGAAGTGCACTATTATAAAAAATACCAGATTAGTCAACACTATGATCGTATGAGCCGGCAGTAATCGGTAAAATAATTAGAACCTATTTCAAAAAATGATGCACAGAGGGAATTCATGATCATCGACATTCATACGCATATTTTTCCAAAAAATATTCGGAAAAATCGGGAAAAGTATTTTAACAGCGAACCCGCGTTCAAACTTCTTTATGATTCACCGAAAGCCAAATTAACGGGTGCAAAGGAGTTAGTGGAATCACTTGAAAACCAGGGTGTAGACAGAGCCGTTGTTTTCGGATTCCCCTGGGAAAGTCACGAGCTATTTAAAGCACATAATGATTATATTTCTAATGCTGTCAATCAATACCCTGAAAAGCTGACAGGCTTTGGATGTTTTGATCCCTGCAGCAGTGAGGCGGTCCCGGAAACCCTGCGCTGCCTTAAAAACGGACTCTCCGGCATCGGGGAACTGGCATTTTATCAATGTGGCATGGATCATACGATATTAAAAAATCTGGACCCGATTATGAAAATCTGCCGAAATTGGGATGTTCCTGTCATGATACATACCAACGAACCGGTCGGGCACAATTATCCCGGAAAAACTCCAAACACCTTGAAACAGATTTATGATCTTGCGAAGAGATTCCCTGAGAACAGAATCGTCCTGGCCCACTGGGGCGGTGGAATTTTCTTTTTTAGCCTGCTGAAAAAAGAAGTGAAGGACAGTCTGCAAAACATATATTACGATACAGCAGCATCCCCATTTTTATATGATCTTGATATTTACCGGACCGCAATCAATATTATCGGAGCGGATAAAATTCTTTTTGGAAGCGACTGGCCGCTTCTTTCTCCTGAGAGGTATTTTAAAGAGTTTAAAAAAGCCGGATTGAGTTCACTGGAAACTGAAAAAATATGCGGGGTGAATGCCGCAAAACTCCTTCGTATATGAGCCACATGGTTCCGGAATATTATGAAAAAATACAAAGTATCCATAGTACCCTACGAAAAATCGTTTGAATCCGTTAATCGTGCCGTTGAACTCTGCGGGGGGTTGAACGATCTCTCACCGGGTGCCCGTGTATTCATCAAACCCAACATTGTTTTCTGGACAAGAAAAATTCAATTCCCCAAATGGGGCGTGATCACCACATCAAGGGTGGTTGAAGATGTTGTCGTTCTTTTAAAAGAGCATGGTATCAATGACATTACAATTGGAGAAGGCATGATCACATCGGACCCGGAAGACCGGAAAACCCCGGGGCACGCGTTTAAAACCCTTGGGTACGATACCTTAAAAAATAGATACAACATTAAAATCATGAATGTATTTGAACATCCCTTTCAAAAAGTGGATCTTGGGGATGGCGTCAGGATAAATTTTAATGTGCAGGTTCTGCAGAGTGACTTTTTGGTTAACCTGCCCGTTATGAAAACCCACGCGCAAACGGTTGTCAGTCTTGGAATTAAAAACCTTAAAGGTCTGATTGACATCCCGTCCCGGAAAAACTGCCATAAATCCGGTGTACGAAAAGACCTTCATTACAGGGTAGCCCGGCTTGCGGATAAAATGCCGCCAATGCTCACGCTGATTGATGGGATTTTTACCAATGAACGCGGCCCTGGATTTGACGGAACAATCCGTAGAAAAAATATTCTGGTTGCCTCATCGGATGTACTTTCTGCGGATTATATCGGGGCCAAAATATTAGGATACTCTCCCGAAGAGGTCCCCTATCTTTATCATGCCGCAAGAAATCATAAACGCTCCTCAGATCTATCGGAAATCCAAATAGAAGGGTTACCGCTTGAAAAAGTCTCGTCATTTCACAGGCACGATTTCCCCTATAACGATACTCCGGAAGGTATTATGCCGGTCCCCATGGCCAGGAAGGGTATCCGGGGTCTCTATTATCACAAATATGATCTCTCCATTTGCACCTACTGTTCCTATATCAACGGCCTGATGTTATCGGCAATACAGAATGCGTGGAAGGGAAAACCATTTGATCAGGTAGAAATACTGACCGGCAAAAAAATGAAACCGACTAAGAACAAAAAAAAGACGATTTTACTGGGCAAATGCATGGTGAAAGCAAATAAAAACCACCCGGATATCAATGAATTAATTGCCGTCAAAGAATGCCCGCCCAAACCTGAATCAATGGTCAAAGCCCTGCATCAGGCAGGAATACAGGTTAACCCCTCTTTGTTCGAAAACATTGACCTTTTGCCGGGCTACTATATGAAGCAATACATCGGCAAGCCGGAATATGATGAAACATTATTTAAAGTGAAATAATGATGACGGTTTCGTAAAAAGTCGACCATTCCTCTTTAAGGAAGGAATATAATGAACAATATAACCATTTCACTCATCCCCGCCACAGGCATGATCATTGTCGCTGCTGCTGCTGTGTTTTACTGGCGCCGTTTAACGATGCTTCAATTCAAATGGTTTTGGGCCGGTGCCGGGCTATGGATAGTTGCCGTGATTTTAAAGCTGATCTGTGCTCTTCTCGCAAATGAAGCGGTGATGGGTTTCTTGAAAGAAAGGCTTTCATACTGGGCTTTTGTTTCCGCGGGCGGTTTATTTATCGGTATCCAGTCGAGTATATTCGAAATCGGCCTGACACTGCTGGCTGTCCTTATCTGGCTACAGTTCGGTCAGGATGCCAGGCGGGCCATCGGTATCGGTATCGGCGCCGGCGCGTTCGAAGCCATTATACTGGGTATTGCCAGTCTCACTTCGATCATTTTGTTTCTTGCGGGTGTTCAAGGCACAGAGAAAATCGGTGAAAGCATTGATACCATCGCTGCAACCACACCGGTTTTCTGGCTCATCGCGCCGGTTGAAAGGATTATCGCCATTGGATGTCATACATCTTCACGGGCGTTGATCCTCTTGGGAGTGACCCAAAAAAAACCAGCGATGGTTTTCCTTGGCTTCCTGATATTCACTCTGCTTGATAGTGTTGCCGGCGCAGCACATGTTGCCGGAAAAATCGGACAGATCTCCATGTGGTGGATCGAACTGGCCCTTTTACCATTCTTTTTAATCAGTATCCCCATTATCAGGTGGTGCTATATCAGGTGGAATGAACCTGTGAAAGAGACAGTTTAGCTGTGCCTGTAGGGGATTATTTTTAAAAAAAGATCTTCTCCAATTTAGTTGAAGAAGATCTTTAAAAAAGGTTTCAAAACCACTTCTAATATGTAATTCCTTGAAGTGCTTGCAGGATCGGCTGAATTCTTTCCCGGTATTCAGGCGGTATCATCATCACCTTTATGGCCCGGTTGGGTATCAAAGTCCTTTCCGGATCATACCGGGCTTCATTCTCATACATTGTTTTTTTATCGCCTGAGGACAGGCATATTAATACATCCGTAAAATTACCGGTACACCCCGCTGAATCAATATGCTCAACAACCTGCAGAAACATGTTGTTTACAGCCAGGGTATAATCATCTATTTCAGCGAATCCGCTCACTTTACAGTTCTGTTTTGAAACCATGCATCGGCACCCAAAAGGTCTTACCGCATAAACCGGGCACTCATTTTCAGTTAAAAACGGACAGGTTCCGCTTTTTTCATCCTTTTTTTCATCAGGAAGATCTTCCCCGTTCATACACATTTCAGCTATCCGGTTAATGGTGACTTTCGGCTGAAATCTCTTCTCACAGGCCATGGCCTGGATCCTGCCACGAAACACCTCCTCCCCTTTTGGGTCCAGATATTCGAGTACCCGAAATCCTTCAAGTGTCGTCATCGTCACATTGGATGTGCAGCACACCGAACAGTATCTTTTGCATACCGTATCGAGATCATCAACAAACCCGGAATATACTTCATAAATATGTTCCAGGGTTTTCAGTTTTGTCTTTAAATTCATTTCAGATTTTTCGCATATCCGCGGCACGATTTCAAGAATTTAAAACATACAAAAAACTTCAGAATTGATGGTTTCGTAAAAAGTCCGAATTAGACGGTTTCGTAAAAAGTTCAAATTCAAGGCGTGCAAATTTCGTAATCATGAAGCGTACTTATAGTACGTTGAATGATTGCGAAATGCAGCACAACGCAGAAGTTGGACTTT
>JAUVGT010000174.1 GCA_030593645.1 Deltaproteobacteria bacterium | reverse complement strand
GTCCGAATTAGACGGTTTCGTAAAAAGTTCAAATTCAAGGCGTGCAAATTTCGTAATCATGAAGCGTACTTATAGTACGTTGAATGATTGCGAAATGCAGCACAACGCAGAAGTTGGACTTTTTACGAAACCGTCAATATTTAATCAATTCCGGACTAGTTCATCCTGCCTGCCACTGCGATCCAGCTTTCCCTGGAAAGAATTTCCATAACGCTCAATCCCTGTTCATCCATCTTTCTGATGACATCATCTTTTTTTTCCTCAATGATACCGGAACAGATAAACAGTCCCCTTTTTTTTATTACGTGTTTCAAACTGTCTAACAGTACAATAATCACATCCGCCAATATATTGGCAACCACTAAATCGAATTTTTCCATTACACCATATGCCAGATCACCTGTTTTTACGATAAAACTGGAATTGGGTATACGATTCAGTTTTAGATTTTTTTCGGCAATCCCCACGGCAATATCATCCGTATCCACACCAACGACCTTTCCCGCCCCCAATTTTGCCGCTGCGATCATCAATATACCGGACCCGGTACCGATATCCAGAAAGCTGTCGTTTTTTAAAATGTATTTATCAATTAAAGAGATGCTCAATGCTGTGGTCGGATGCGTACCCGTTCCAAACGCCATCCCCGGATCGATCTCAATAACGATATCTTCCGGCTTGGAATCATATTCTCTCCAGGTGGGTTTCACGACAATATGACCACAAATTCTTTCAGGCCAAAAATAGGCTTTCCATGATTCCGCCCAGTCTTCCTCGTCAATTTTCCGGTACAAAACACGTGTGAAAATATTATTCCCGGCTTTCAGCCGGCGCAATCGCTTCTCCAATATACTGCGTTTTTCATCACCGGCCGCATTGTCCGGTAAATACCCGGTTACCGCGTCATATTCCGGTTTTTTAACCGCGTCTTCACTCCAGCCTTCTTCCGGGTTAAGATCAGGGTCTTCAATAACAACTCCCATCAAACCAAAATCATAAAACAGACTTGAAATAAGATCTGAAGCAAATTCCCTGTCAGTCGATTCGAATATCACCCGGGTTTCAATCCATTTCAATACAGTTTCTCCTTACGCCGTTGGTTCTTCCCTGCCACGAATAACAATTTTATAATATCATTTGACCCATGGCTTTAAGCCGTTGTTCTTAGCTATCAAAAAGAACATTTGAAACAGACAAAGCGAAGCGTCTTCCAGATTCGACATTCAAGGGTGATGGTCTTGTAAAAAGTCCGAATGAGACGGTTTCGTAAAGAGTTCAAATTCAAGGCGTGCAAATTTCGTAATCATGAGGCGTACTTATTGTACCCGCCCTGTTAAATCTGTCTTTTTATTTAACAGGGGAGTTGAATGATTGCGAAATGCAGCACAACGCTGAAGTTGGACTTTTTACGAAACCGTCAACGCTGAGCGTTCGATGTTCGACGTTCATCTTTTCTCCCCATTTTCTCTTTTGGGGGATTAAAATAGCCGTGCTTTAAATTTGGAAAACTTTTTTTGATCTTTTTAATCATATTTTCAATTCCAATCTGTTTTCCATTTACGGATTCTTTATTCATTACTTTCCAATATCTGACAGGATCATAATTTAAATTCCTCCACTGGATCATATTGATCGGATATTTTTTGATAAATTTTATCAGGGCATTGAATTCTTCCAGGGTATCTGTAAATCCCGGACAGTTCAGATAATTCACCGATACAAATCTCCCCCTGTTCAGCGCAAGATCGATACTTCTTATGACATCTGAAAATTGATATCCCTTCGGCCTGAAATACTTTAGATAACAGTCTTCCCGAACACTATTCATACTGATCCGGATACTGTTCAACCCCGCCTCAATAAGTCTTTCTACAATCTCCGGACGGCTCCCGTTTGTATTCATATTTATGGTGCCTTGATCCGTTTTTGAACGTATGATTCGAATCGCAGGTTCAATCACACCATGAGCCAGCAGCGGATCCCCTTCACATCCCTGCCCAAAACTGACAACACTGTTTTTTACTTTTAATATATGCCCGGTTGCAACCTCCGCGATTTCTTCCGGGGTTGGAGTAAAATCGATCCTATTCTGACTGTTCGGAATACCTGAACTTTCCTGCAGGGAAATGCATCCCATACACCGGGCGTTACATGTATTTGATGCGGGCAGCGGTGCTTCATATCGTTCCAGGAAAAAATTTTTACCGGCCGGGCACCCGTAAGTCATCGCGCATTTTTCAAGATGAGCACGCAATCGATTTTCAGGCATCTGCTTACGCTTTCTCCGAATACCCGCCATCACTTTTTCCTGTTTCATTAATCTCAGGTCCTGACGTTTTTCAGTATCAACCAGAATCACAGCGGATCTGAATTGATCTTTATACCATCCCACCGCACCATATGAAAAAAGAGGTAAAAAGCCCGCGTTATCGTTTTCACTGTACGCACTAATATAGGAATGTACATAACCCGGAGAATTAAAGCAGGCCACTGCTAGGAGCGATTCACCATCTTTAAACGGATTTTCTGTCAGTATTTCCAAGCTCCCCTTTCCGATATTGTATACCACCGGATTTCTGTCCGGTAAATACATCAGCTCGCCGCCAAACGGCATGGCCATCGAATTTTCTGTTGTCAGGGGATAAAATTCGTTTCCTGCCATACCGACTGCGGCATAACCATCGAGCTCAAAAATCTTTCCATGGCTGTCAGCTGCAAGTGCTGTTAATAGTTTCTTTTTATTTTTCTTTAACGTTTTCATGCTGGTATTTCACTTGACGAATCATATACAAATAAATATATTGAACTCGTAGTGTAGCAGAAAACAAAAAAAAATGAAATTCAAGCTGTAAATTATTTTCGAGTTATGAAACAGGCTCCAGGCCACCCAGACTCTACCGGGTGGCCTTTTTTATTGGTTCACGCCGAAACCACTGCTGAACAGGGAAATTTTATGGCCATGCCAAACCTATTGGTAATCGACAATTATGATTCGTTTACCTATAACCTCGTCCAGATGTTTATGCATTATGATCTGAATATTACCGTTCATCGAAGCGATAAAATTTCCATTCATGATATATGGAATTTTAGTCCCGATTATATCCTGATCAGCCCGGGTCCCAAAGACCCGATCCATGCGGGCGTATCTATTCCGGTCATCAGGGAATTTTATAAAAATATCCCGATATTTGGTGTCTGCCTCGGGATGCAGTGTATGAATGAAGCATTTGGCGGTAAAACCATCCGGGCTCCAAAACCGATGCACGGAAAAAAAAGCGTGATTAAACACAACCATTCCCCTGTTTTTAAGGGTATACCCGAATCTTTCCCGGCGGCACGCTATCACTCCCTGGCTGTTGATCAGGTTCACACAAATCTCCTGATTACGGCACGAAGTGATGATAACGTCATCATGGGATTATCACACCGGTATTACCCTCTTCATGGGGTCCAGTTTCACCCGGAAAGCTTTCTTACAAAATACGGTTTTATGCTCATTGAAAACTTTCTTGAAACCGGGCCATTAAAAAAACCAATCTGCTCCAGAAAAAAATGCACAGGATGATTGATATAATATGAATCGATTCAAGAAAACACTCCGTAATATCTCTATTAAATCCGTTCACCGTGAAAACATTGAACTGAAAGAACCTTTCATTGATTTTGCTTCACGGTTTGCACACCTGGCCGGAACAGTATTATTAATGAGCGGTGGAAATCTTGACTGCGCCAAACATCATATTCTTGGTATCAACCCATGGCTCACATTTCACGGAAACAACAAAAGATCTACGGTTTCAATCAATAATCAAAATCACGACCTTGAGGATAATCCGTTTGATATCTTACGGGTTTTGCTAAACAGCATCCATCTCGACGGTAAAGACTCTCATGGACCGATTTCCAGCGGACTTCTCGGTTATCTGTCCTATGACCTTAAGGATTTTTTGGAGCATCTTCCCCGAACCTCAATCAATAATCTGGGGCTGCCATATATCTATTTTATTTCCCCCACTATCCTGGTTGTCCGGAACAGGGAGGATCATACGACCTGTGTTTATACACCGGAAATCAATATTTCCGATCATGTGACCATTAAAGCCGATCACACTGAATTGAATCATTATCAATCAATAAACTCACACGCGAAACAAGACTTTCATGGAACCGCAGAGGGCTTCAAATCGGGCTTCAGCCGTTCGGAATATGAAGATTCAATAAATACAATTATCGATTACATTTCAGCCGGCCATGTGTACCAGGTCAACATGTCCCAGCGTTTTGAAATGGGTTTTTCCGGTAATCCCTTTTGCCTTTTCAAAACACTATATCAAAAAAACCCGGCACCCTTCTTTGCATATGTTAACGCGGGGGATCATCATATTATTTCAACTTCTCCGGAGCGGTTTATCAAACAGGCCGGAAACATGATCGAAACCCGGCCCATTAAGGGAACACGACCCCGTGGAAAAACCGAGCTTCAGGATAAGAAACTTCGTCTGGAGCTTACAGAAAGTAAAAAAGATGACGCGGAACTTTCGATGATTGTTGATCTCCTTCGAAATGATATCGGGAAAGTCTGTGAGGGCGGCACCGTGAACGTTACACAGCATAAACGTGTTGAGGCTTATCAGAATGTCTACCACCTCGTTTCCGTTGTTGAAGGTATTTTAAAGGAAGGACAGGATTCTGTTGATATTATCCAGGCGGCATTCCCCGGCGGGTCAATTACCGGTTGTCCAAAAATCAGGGCCATGGAGATCATTGATGAACTGGAACCGGTTCGCAGGCATATATATACCGGTTCTATCGGTTATATCAGTTTTCATGATACAATGGACCTGTCGATTGCGATCAGAACTGCAACGGTTTACACTAATAAAATAATATTCTCGGTGGGCGGCGGCATTATATATGATTCAATTCCGTCAGATGAATATGAAGAAACATTCCATAAAGGTGAAACCCTGATATCTGTATTTAAAGGGAAAACAATACAGGAAATAAAAAAACAGTACGCGTGGATAAACGGCAAGATCAAACCCTTAGAAAATACGATGCTGCCGGTCAGCGACCAGGGATTTCTATTCGGCTACGGTTTTTTCGAAACGATTCGAATCACCCGCGGAAAACCGGAGTACCTTTCCGAACATATGCAAAGATTCGATCATTCATGGAGCTGTCTGTTTAATGACGAACCGCCCGATCTTTCATGGGAGGAGATTATTGACCGCATTGTTCATTTAAACAGGCTGAATACTCAAACAGGCGCTGTAAAAATCATTGCCACCCTGGGAAAAGAGACCGCACCGCCATTTGAACATTCAATCATTGTCATGAGCCGCCCTTACCAAAACCGCCTTAAGAGCAAGGGGACACTGCTGGCTGTATATCCGGAACCACGACAGTCAAACCTTGCGGACCATAAAACATTAAACTATCTCTACTATAAACTGGCAAAAAACTGGGCCCTGGATAACCATGCGGATGAAGCTTTAATACTAAATCCGGATGGATCCATATCTGAAACCGATACCGCTAACATCCTGCTGGTCTACGATCAAAAAGATGAAAACACTAAAACTGTCATTAAACCGGCATCACCCCATGTACTTCCCGGAATAATGGAACAGGTTGTATTGAATGTTTTTTCAAAGTGGAATTACTCGATTAAAAAAAGAATCGTCATGCCCGAGGAATTGTATTCTGCCGATACAGTCCTGATTACAAATTCTCTTATTGGAGCGCTGCCTGTGACTAGTCTGGATGGAAAAGAACTGAATGCTGCATCTGATCTGTGGATTAATATTAATAAAGAAGTACTGGGGTAGGGGTAAGGATTCAAGGGAAAACGATGCCATAAAATTGCGTTTTTTACACATGAACCCTTGAATCCTCGACTCCTTGTTGGAGCGTAGCGTAAATCCGCCTATGGCGGGAACCCTTTTTTTCCATCACCCTTTTATTAAATGCCCTACAATATGCCCCAGTTCCGGAAAAATCAGGTCACGGCAGGCCAGTTTGCATGCTTTGATACTTCCGGGCATACAGAATACTGCCGTATTTCCAATGATACCGGCGGTAGCCCTTGATAATATCGCGGCAGAGTCGATCTGCTCATAGCTTAATTGTGCGAATATCGCGCTGAATGCGTTAAGCTCCTTTTTAAACATTGGCTGAACGGCTTCAATGGTCACATCCATTTCACTTAAACCGCTTCCTCCTGTGATCAGGAGAGCCTGGACACCATTTAGCCGGATACTGTCCCTGACTGCCTGAAGGATTATACTGATTTCATCTTTAACCACCCGATGAACAATGACTTCGTGTCCTTCTTTTGCGGCCCCTTTTTTTATCCACAAACCGCTTTTGTCATTTTCAATGGTCCGGCTGCTTGAAACAGATATAATGCCGATTTTTAGTCTCTTTGGCGCGTCTTTTTTATGTTCACGTAGTCCCATAAACGGTATGTTCCTTTTCCGGGAATGGTCATCTGGATTAAGATCTTTTTTGAACCTATCTCAAAGCATAGATTAGGGTTGAGAGCAAGGCACAGGCCATCGAACTTAAGATGTGTATTTGAGACAGGTTCCAGCATATCAAAATAAATTCACGCGGATCAATATAATTATGATGGTCTCGTAAAAAATCCGAATGTGACGGTTTTGTAAAAAGTTCAAATTCAAGGCGTGCAAATTTCGTAATCATGAAGCGTACTTATAGTACGTTGAATGATTGCGAAATGCAGCACAACGCAGAAGTTGGACTTTTTACGAGACCGTCAATTATGAGCGATCGAGGATTCAAAACCCACACATCATAAAACATCCATGACTGTTTGTTTACTGTATTGACCATATTTTCATATTCTTCAATACATCTTGATTTTAGGCTGTATATTTCTTATTGTAATTCATAATTCAAAATTTACACAGGCTCCCAATATAACCGGTTCAAATGAACCATTACCAAAGTGACGTAAAATGAATTTTTCCTGTACCGGAGTCATACTTGCAGGCGGAATGAATACACGCTTTTCAGGCAGAAACAAGACGTTTCTGGAGGTTAACGGCAAACGAATTTTTGAATGGATACTTGAAGCCTTTTCCGGTATTTTTCAAGAAATTATTGTCGTTACCAATGAGCCGATCAAATTCATTGATTGGAACTTAAAGATCGTGACCGATATTTATCCCTATCGCAGTTCATTAACCGGCATACATACAGGACTGTTTTTTTCTTCAAACCCGTATATATTTTGTTCCGCCTGTGACACTCCATTTATTCAAGCGGAACTGATAACAACAATCGTTAAAAAAATTTCAACCAAAACAGATATTATCATTCCTGAAACGTCTGATGGTTTAGAGCCGCTTTGCGCGGTATATTCAAAAAAATGTATCACGCCCATCGAACAAAATCTGGAACAAAAAAATATCCAGATAAAAAGATTTTTTAATAAAGTTCGGGTAAAAAAAATCGGAAATGATGAGCTGAGAAAAACAGACCCCGGATTAATCTCTTTTTTTAATATCAATACACCTGAAGACCTTGAAAAAGCAAAAAAAATACACGGTCATCATATCAATATATAAAGGAATAAAAATGGACCCCACAGATCTTATTCATAAAATTAAAAATCATCCGGAATTTGATAAAGCAGGAATGATTCTTTGCCACAATGGTGTGGTTCGCGGCACTTCAAGGGATGGGCGAAAGGTGTCTGGTTTACAGGTTTCCGTCGATCATCAGAAACTGAACCATATTCTTGAGAAACGGAAAAAAATGCCGGGAATCATTGACATTAGGATTAAGATAGCTGAAAACGCTTATCTCTCTGTGGGAGAGGATGTCATGCTCCTGGTCGTTGCCGGTGATTTCAGAGAGAATGTGATTTCAACTTTGAGCATCACTCTGGACGAAATTAAGACAACTGTAACAAGCAAGACCGAGTTTTTCGTATAGAAACTGGCTTAATCATCTTAATATATGGTATCATAAGATCTATTACATGACGGTTTCGTAAAAAGTCCAACTTCTGCGTTGTGCTGCTTTTCGCAATCATTCAACGCCCCTGTTAAATAAAAAGACAGATTTAACAGGGCGGGTCCGATAAGTACGCTTCATGATTACGAAATTTGCACGCCTTGAATTTGAACTTTTTACGAAACCGTCAGAATTATCTTCAATATTTTCCGGTTAATACCGGGTCAGGAATTGAGTTTATGGCAGAATTTACACACGTAGATGAAAAAGGCCATGTTCGTATGGTGGATGTAACCGACAAAAAATCAGGTCACCGGGTCGCTGTTGCCCAGGGTGAAATATCAATGAATGCCGATACATTAAAAAAAATTTTAGATCAAACCGTTAAAAAAGGGAATGTTCTGGAAACCGCACGTATCGCTGGAATTATGGGTGCAAAGAAAACTTCAGAATTAATACCCATGTGCCATCCATTAAATTTGACTCATGTCAGTATTGATTTTTTCCCGGACACAGAAGAACATAGCCTGCGAATCGAAGCAACCGCTCGTCTGATTGGAAAGACCGGTGTTGAAATGGAAGCACTTACAGCCGTCACAACGACTGCGTTGACCATTTATGATATGTGTAAATCTTATGATAATAGAATGACTATATCTAATATATATCTTCTTAGAAAATCCGGTGGCAAAAGCGGTACATTTGTACGAAATTAATGTTCTTAAAAAGGAACCCCATCGAAATGAAAAGGGTTTACAGTTTCTTTATTGTGATCAGCATGGCCACCCTTATGACAACGGGATGTACTGTTTCAATTCCTGAAGGCCAGGTTTTATATAAAATCTCTTCATCATCTTATCCTGAATTTGAAGATGACATGATGTTTGACGGTTTAGAACACAGCATCATGCATAGCCTGACCTATCTTAAGCGTATTCCATCAGACAGGGAATTTAAGTTTGGTGGTGATAATTACACGGCTGCTCATATGATCCGGTCTCTTGAATTTTTCCGGGTATTCATTAGGAAAAGACCCTCAAAAAAAGAACTGAAAATTTTTATCAAATTAAATTATACCTTATATAAATCTGTGGGTCGAAACAAAAAAGGAGAAGTTCTGTATACCGGATATTATGAGCCCTTTTTACAGGGACGAACAAAGAGGGATGATGAGTACAAATATCCGATCTGGACCCTTCCGGATGATATCATGACCATTGACCTGTCCAAGTTTTCATCAAAATTCAAAGGTAAAAAGATAACCGGCCGATATACCGGGAAAACGGTTTTACCGTATTACAATCGAAAAGAAATTGAAGAGGATCAGGTACTACAGGGAAAGGCCGAAAACCTGGCCTGGATCAATGATTCTGTGGCACTTTTTTTCCTGCACATACAAGGTTCAGGGCGTGTATACCTTGATAATGGCAAAGCAATCAATGTGCATTATCACGGTTCGAACGGGCGCCCTTACCGGAGTATCGGTAATCTCTTAATAAAAGATAAAAAAATTAAGCCTTCAGAAATGTCCATGCAGAAAATTCGTGAGTATTTGGCCGATCATCCGGAAGAAGTGGAAGATATTTTAAATTATAATGAGAGTTATGTCTTTTTTAAAACCGAGGAAGTCGGCCCGTTGGGCTGTTTGAATGTGAAGCTGACACCCGGTCGTTCAATTGCCCTGGACCGGCATATTTTTCCGCTTCCGGCCCTTGCATTCATTACTTCAAAGAAACCACTTGTGACCGGTGAGAGTACCATTTCACAATGGACGGAATTCAACCGGTTTGTCTGTACCCAGGACACAGGAGGGGCGATTCGGGGGCCGGGCCGGGCCGATCTTTTTTGGGGAAACGGTGCTTACGCGGAACTAGCGGCAGGACA
>JAUVGT010000291.1 GCA_030593645.1 Deltaproteobacteria bacterium | reverse complement strand
GTCCGAATTAGACGGTTTCGTAAAAAGTTCAAATTCAAGGCGTGCAAATTTCGTAATCATGAAGCGTACTTATAGTACGTTGAATGATTGCGAAATGCAGCACAACGCAGAAGTTGGACTTTTTACGAAACCGTCAATTATTGGGTGTTTGGTTATTGTATTTACTATTATTGTTTTTGGAATTGGAAGCTGTGTGTATATGATCTATTCTGAAATTATGGATTTCCCTGAATACGCGAAAAAAGAGGTGGTATATCGAGAATACAATGATTTAATCTCTGGTATGGATGAAGCAGTTACAAAAAGCAAAGATTTAATAGAGCTTGCATCTATACTTAAAAAAATGAAATATCCTGAGAATATATTGTATTTAAAAATCGAAGAAGAAAGTGATGCATCAGGACATGATAATCAAATCGTAGAAATATTGAAAAAATTTAACTGGACATCCCATAGCTTTTCTGTAGTAAACGGTGCCGGACATGGACGTCTGACAAACAGCGCGGGTGTTAAAAAGGAAATGATTACACTACAAAAAAACTGAAATCCTTCAGAACCGGGTATTTGGATGAATCGGTCTATATTTTATATTCATTTCCCACTTTCCGGGCTCTTTGAGGCCTGTCCATATCAATTCCTAGGAAAATACCGATCTCAACAAGAAAGTTCCAGCCCGCGGCCATTTCAACATAGTTTTTATAATAGCCGCAATCCGGAATGATGATGGTGGGAAATCGGGTCTGCCTTGAAGCGATAGCAATCACTGTCAATCCCACACCTTTAACCAGCACCTGGTGAAATTTTTCTTCCTCTTCTTTAAAAGGATCAATAATGATTACGACCTCAGGGGGGATCATGACTTCTTCGATACCATGAACCGCGTATGTCTCTTCGAGATAATCGGATTTCTTTCTTGTGATTTCATTTGTTTTTAATGTCAACTCTTCCGCCACACCGTTGTTTCTACCGGCAAAATATATGGTATCCGCTTTTGCCGCTTTTTCAATAAGCCCTGTATCGATTACTTGCTCCAGCGCGTGTTTAAAACACCGGCCGGCCATTTTAAGATCCGGCATATTCTGATTGACCAATAGATGCAAAAAAGCATCATAAAACAAACACTGTTCGATCACACTTTTTGTGGCTGCAACCGCGTTTTCCCTTCCGCACGAAAGAAGATGGGATTTTATGGCAAGCTGTTCAAGGGGAGTGGCGGAATTCGCGGTGACCCCAAAAAACGCATCGTGTTTGTCCCTTTTCAATTTTTTAAAGAGGCGGATTATTTCACTCGTCTTTCCTGAATTAGAAGCACCGAACACAGTATAGTCAGAAAGATTGTATTCAAGGGCCTGTGCCGCGCCATCTGTAATAATAGTGTTTATTCCGTTTTTCCTTGCGGTAAAGATGGTTCTTTTAGCAGGAAAAATACGGCTGCTCCCCTCGCCGGTCAAAAAAAGCCCTTCCTTTCTATTAATACTGTCAGAGAAATGATTTGCCTGCTCTGGATTGAAATTATTTATTATTTGAATGGTTTCAATCATTTCTCTGCAAAGAGAAAACTGGTAATATTTATTATCCTTTTGGTTCATACAATATGTCCTGTAAATCTGCTGCGATTTCAAAATATCCAGGAATATCGCCGACCAGGGGTCTCATATATTCATACAGTTTTTCTGTTACAAAATTGTCCTGTGCATTGATGAAATCATCAGGTAATGTTTTTATTTTCAGGGCCACCACCTGTAGCGGCTTTTGTTCGAAAGAAATTTGATAAGGATGGTCTGAAAGTCTTTTAATCGAGACCATATATCCGGATTCACCTTTTAGAGCCAATTTTACAGCTTCAGTTCCGCATTGAAACGCCTCCTCTTTATCTATAGAGACCGCGCGATCGATTGCGGACATAATCAGCGACTCAGTAATCTGAAACTCTCCCCTGAATCCGGTTTCGTTCGCAAGCATCTGATGTATTTTTATACCCGCACTTCCGCCCCCCATGGCTCCATATTCATAATTTGTGGAATCAGAACTGTTTTGTGATAAACTCACCAGATTTCCATCCGGAAATTTCAGACCCTCACTTACAACAATTGATACCCAGCCGTATTTACTGATCATTTCATTTGCATCGTTAATGAATCTTTCTTTGTAAAAAAGTCTCTCCGGGCAATAGATCAAATGGGGAGCATCATCTTCTTTTCTTTTTGCGAGCGCAGTCGCGGCTGCCAGCCATCCCGCATTTCGCCCGATGGTCTGGTAAATGACAAAACGGTCCACTCTTTTCATGTCTCTTGCCAGTTGGCCGGCCTGTAGAACGTTTAGTATATTACATCTTGCAGCCGAAGGAAATCCCGGGGAATGATCCGTGCCCACAAGATCATTGTCTACGGTTTTGGGTATGCCGGTGTAAACAATGTCATAGTCATTTTCCATACAGTACGTACCGATTCGATAAACAGTATCCATAGACCCGTTACCGCCGATTAAAAAAAGAAAACGGAAGTTGTATTTTTTTGAATATGGAAAGAATTTTGGGGAAGTCATCATCACTTAATTCATGCCTGGAGGAACCCAGAACAGCTCCAGGCGTTTTTCGCAGTTCATGCAGTAATGATTTACTTTGTGCACCAAGATCGATAAAATCTTCGTGCATGAGTCCGTATACACCATAATGCATTCCCAGCAGTTTCCCGATTCTTTCAGAACAGGAAACTTCCTTGATGACCCCTGCAAGGGAGTTGTTTATCACTGATGTGGGGCCTCCGGATTGACCAACCAACGCGTTACCGATGAGCATGACAAGGATCGCCTTTTGATTTCAAAAATTTTCCTCCAGGTTAAATTCTGAATTAGTAGTTGTGGATCTGTCCAGTCCCCATTTTCAAAGATATTTCAATCCTGCTTATGCCCTGATTTTCACAAAAGGCTTGAAGCACTAAATAAATATTTGCTGATTTTTGAAATTTTTTGTTAACTGCCATAAATATCTTGACCCAGGATTAGTTTGTTGTTTTTATCAACAAACAAAATAGAGCCGTCTTTCATGTCAATCAAGTTTGTTTGGAAAGGATTGAGTTACAAAAACTGTGCCAGTATGATATACATTTTACTGGTTCAGTCGACAGTCTCAACCAAACATCAAAACCGGCGAAAGAGGTTTATGCTCACCTAATGTGTTACGGAATTATTTATGAAACAGTCAAAATCCTGTATTTACTAGAAATCACCTTCATTTCAAAACTTGTTTCACCTGCTGATGTTTAACATTAGTATGATTAAGAGTCTGACCATGAAATTTACAATCCTGATTATTGATGATGAAAAGGAGATGTGCGTTTCCCTGTCAGAAATTTTAACAGCCAATGGCTTCGAATCACGTTTTACAACGGATCCTTTAAAAGCGTTTTCGATCATCAAATCCAATCCAATTGATCTTATTATTCTGGATATCAAAATGCCGGCACTTAAAGGAATCGATCTGCTAAAATCACTTAAGGCCCATTAGCTATCCATTCCAGTTATCATGATGACCGGTTTTCCATCTATTGAAAATGCCGTAGAATCAATGAAATACGGCGCCCTTAACTTTTATGTGAAACCGATAGATCTCCAGGAACTTCTTAAAGAAATCAAGCTGCTTGCGGATTCAAGGAACAACATAGTCAGAAGGAGCATACATTCCACGATCATAACTCAAAACAGATCGATGGAAAAAATATTAGAGGAAGTAACCAAAGTCGCGTCGACAAATGCGCCTGTTCTGATAATCGGTGAAAGCGGTACCGGTAAGGAGCTGGTTGCTTCATCCATTCATTATCAAAGCCGCCGTGCGCGGAGACCATATATTAAAGTAAATTGCGCGGCCATTCCGGATAATTTGCTGGAGAGTGAAATTTTTGGACATGAAAAAGGAGCTTTCACGGATGCTGTAAAAGAACGAACCGGCAAATTCGAATTGGCACACAAGGGAACCATATTTTTTGATGAAATCGGTGACATGAGCCTCACAACACAGCCAAAAATTCTACGAGTGATTGAAGATGGAGAGGTTCAGCGTCTTGGAAGTTCTCATTTTATTCATACAGATGTCAGGGTAATATCTGCGACAAATAAAGATATCAGCCAACTGATAGAAGAGAAAGGATTTCGGGATGATCTGTACTATCGGCTTTCTGTTGTGACCATATCCCTTCCCCCCTTGCGAGAAAGAAAAGATGACCTGATTTTACTCACCGATTATTTTCTGGATAAGTTTAATCAGATCTATGATAAAAAAGTTCGATTCCTTTCTGATGAAATAAAATCGTTGTTTTTAACACACTCCTGGCCCGGAAATATCCGAGAGCTAAAAAACTGCATTGAACGTGCTGTAATCTTTTCAGAATCGGATGATACTGAGTTTAAAAAGAAATTACTCCCCTCCCAATACAGGGAAATAAAACCAGAGTACTATGCTGACAATCTTGATGAATTATATGACACGCTGACTCGGGAGAAGATTATCGAGGCCCTGGCCAAAAGCAATGGCGTAAAACATAAAGCCGCCGAATTACTGAATATTCACAGAAAAACCCTGTATAACAAAATGAAAAAACTCGGTATCGAATGAAACAAGGCACACCAAATCTCCTTTTGAAGATGAAAAACATTCATCTCTCATATGGGGAAAACATTGCGTTAAGGGGACTTGATTTTAGTCTCAAGAGAGGAGAAATTCATGCCCTGGTTGGTGCTCATCGAGCCGGCAAATCATCTCTCGTAAAAATATTAAGCGGCGCAGTAAAAAAAGACAGGGGTTCAATTATTTATGATGAAAAAAAGATCGATTTTTTTACTCCCCAGTCAGCGATCAAAAACGGCATCGGGATTGTTTATCAACATTTAAATATTATTCCGCCTTTAAATGCCATGGAGAATATCTTTGCCGGCCAAACCAGAAGGATGCACCATTTTGGAATTCTGAATCAGGACATTGTCAAAAGAACCGACGCCCTGTTTGAACGGCTGAACCTGGATTTTAATCCCAGTATACCTTTATACCGTCTCTCCAGGGGGCAGCAGTATATGGTAGAGTTCGCAAGAGCCATATCCTTTAACCCGCGACTGCTGATACTGGATGAACTTTCGAGTAAATTGACCCCTGATGAAATGGAAAATGTATACCCTGCCATTCTTACTATAAAAGAACAGGGAACCAGTATCATATATATTTCACATAACATTGATGAAATATTTTCATTTGCCAACCGCGTCACGATTTTAAAAGAGGGCCGCCGTGTGGATACAGAAGGGATCGAGGATCTTGACCGGATTAAACTGGTTAAACTGACATATTCATTTGTCTTAACCAGTGAAGAGCTAAAAAAGGAGAATCGGGAACTTTTTTATTTTAAAAGATACAATGAAAACATCATTAAAAACATACCGGTCGGTGTGATCATTCTGGATACGGATAACAGGATCTACCTGATGAATTTTGCTGCCATGAAAATTCTGGAACCCAAAGGAATTTCAGTTATCGATCAGCCGATTGAGACTTTGTTAAACAGTAATCCTTTTGATGAAAAAGATCAGATAATGACCCGGATAAAGCGTAGAGAAAAGCTTTTCCTGGAAGATGTTTCATACGGAAAAAATAAAACTCTTAAAATATCCGTACTTCCTTTTAAGGATGAAAACTATACATTTCTTGGCTCAATTATACTTCTGGAAGATATTTCCCTTGATCGATCTTTGAAACAGTATATGCTTCGCACAGAAAAAATTTCCTCAATTGCCGGACTGGCTGCCGGTATTGCCCATGAAATCAACAATCCCTTGGGAATTGTCAGAAATTACGTGGAACTTTTGAAATTAAAGGACCTCGATCTTGACGGTAATGAAAAACTTCAAAAAATTGAAAATGAAATTAATCGGATCAATAAAATCATCGGCAGCCTTCTGTCTTTTTCAAAATTTAGCGAGGTCCCCCGGGATCTGACAAAATTACCGGATGTACTGAATGAAGTCATTTTACTCCTGGAACATCGTTTTAAGGAAAAAAATATTAAGGTCAGACAAATCATTGATCACAATGAAGACGCCGTTATCTTAGGAGATGATAACAAACTGAAACAGCTTTTTATTAACCTGCTTGTTAACAGCCTTGAGGCTGTCACTGATAATGGCCGAATCGAAATCGCGGTTTCCGCGGATCGAAAAAATAATGTTCTGGAAATGACTTTCAGTGATG
>JAUVGT010000302.1 GCA_030593645.1 Deltaproteobacteria bacterium | reverse complement strand
CTGACCTGGCCCAAAGGACCAGGTTTTATTTGATAAAATAAACCGTAATAAACCGTATTGAAAAAAAACTTTGTCTGTGCGATATATGTTTCCCTTTAACCGTATTACGGATTAAGGAAATTATTGATAAAAGGAGTTTAACAGCAATGGTTATGAACAGATGCATCAAAAGGATTATTAAGACAAATATTTTTCTATTTATTATATTCATAGGAACATGGTGTGGATTTCCCCCGACGGCAAATAGTACGGATAAAACCATGTCCCTGAAAATAGCACTTCTCCCCATAATAGATGTGCTTCCCTTTTATGTGGCCGAAACTGAAGGATATTTTTCCAGGGCTGGAATTACAGTCAAAGCCCTCCCTGTTGTAAGCGGACTTGAAAGAGATCAATTAATGCAGGTCGGCCAAATTGACGGTATGCTGAATGAAATGATGTCAACAGCTGTTTTCAATCGTAATAAAATTCAAGTCAAAATCATAAGTACTGCCAGGGAAGCCAATGTAAGTTCTCCATTATTTCGAATACTGGGTTCTCCAAAAAGTAAAATAAACTCACCGCTGGATCTTTCCGGAGTACCGATCGGTGTATCTAAAAATACCATTATTGAGTATGTGACGGACCGGTTATTGGCTGAAAAAGGTCTGGATCGGGGGAAGATAATATTAAAATCAGTACCTTCCATCCCTGAGAGATATCAATTGCTTATGCATGGTCAGCTAAAGGCGGCTACCCTTCCGGATCCCCTCGCAAAAAGCGCGCTTGAAGCGGGTGCAGTACTGGTTATTGATGACACCGCGTATCCGCGTTACAGTGTCAGCGTTTTAAGTTTTAGTACTGCATCGCTGGAGAACAAACCCAATACCGTGCGATTGTTTTTAAAGGCGTGGAATCAGGCGGTACAAAAGATTAATACCGATCCTGAACGGTTCCGGCCGATCTTATTGAAAAAAATCCGTGTCCCGGGAAATGTGAAAGACACGTACGTTATCCCTGAATTCCCGGTTCGAAAAGTCCCGGATAAAGAACAATGGTCAGATGTAATGAAATGGATGGCTGAAAAAGGACTTATAAAATCACCGTTACCCTATGTGGAATCTGTTACAAAGGCATTCCTGTAGAAGTGGATATCCAATTTGATTGCTGAAGTAAAAAACCTGACTTTTACCTATGGAAAGCAGCCCCCGGTATTTGAAAATTTTAATTTAAAAATCCAGCGCGGTGAAACTGTATCAATTATCGGGCCTTCCGGGTGCGGCAAAACAACACTTCTGCATCTTATGGCCGGATTACTTCGTCCAAAATCAGGTAAGATCGTCATTGCAGGATCACCTGTTTTCCGCCCCAGACCCCAAACCGGATTGGTGTTCCAGGATCATGGCCTATTGCCCTGGGCAACCGTGCTGGATAATGCCCTACTGGGTTTTCGTATCCGGTCTTTTTACGGCCCTGATGGCCGCCATGCCCTGGAAGAGTCCCGTACCGATAAAGATGAAGCCATGAGACGGGTAAATAGATGGCTCATAAAATTGGGGATCGACTCATTAATAAATAAATACCCTGCACAGCTCTCACGGGGGCAGCGCCAGAGAACCGCCATTGCCCGGACATTAGCCCTGGAGCCTGATATACTCCTGATGGATGAACCGTTTTCCGCCCTGGACGCCGCCATACGCGAAAATCTGTATGATCTTGTAATGAAAATCCACAGGGAATCCGCCTTGACTGTGATTATCGTTACACATAATATTGATGAAGCAATACAGATGGGCAAGAAAATATTGGTTTTAAGAGGTTCTTCAAACCGGCAATCCCATTATATTGAAAATCATATCGCCGGTCTCAGTGATTATCAAAACCGTCCGGAGTTTAAAATACTGCGTAAAGAATTACGGGTGCTTTTGAATGAATAGGTTTATATTTGACGGTTTCGTAAAAAGTCCAACTTCTGCGTTGTGCTGCATTTTGCAATGATTCAACGTACGATAAGTACGCTTCATCATTACAAATATTGCACGCCTTGAATTTGAACTCTTTACGAAACCGTCAAATTCGGACTTTTTACGAGACCATCATATTTACCTGAATAAAGGAAATCATTATGAAACATGGGATGAAAATTACAACGACAGGTACCGGCCTCCTGATGTTTCTAGTAATATGGCAGCTGCTGGCATGGATTATACATCGTCCCATTTTGCCATCACCGGCTGAAGTACTCCCCATATTTTTCAGATTGCTGTTCGGCGAACTGGGGCTGCACATGGCCGCAAGCGCGGGTCGTGTCGTGTCAGCCATCAGCCTGGCCCTGATCATCGCGGTACCTGCCGGCCTGGTACTGGGTCAGTCGCGCAGTCTCAACCGTATTTTTGAACCATTGATCGCCATTATCTATCCCATACCAAAAATTGTTTTCCTGCCGGTGATATATCTACTGTTGGGAATCTCTGATCTATCCAAGATATTTCTTATCGCCATTATCATCTTTTTCCAGGTCTTAGTGGTAGTCAGAGATGAGGCGGCCAACCTCCATAGAGAACTGATCCTGTCTGTCCGATCATTGGGCGCCGGAAGACGGGGTCTTTTTCGCTTTGTATACCTGCCTGCGACCTTGCCTGCTATATTAACATCCCTGCGTGTTTCAGTTGGAACAGCCATAGCAGTTTTATTCATTGCTGAACAGTCATTGACAACACACGGGTTGGGATATTATATCATCGTGGAAACTTACCAGGTACTGCGGTACCCTGAGATGTATGCGGGGATTCTGGCGATGGGCTTTCTGGGTGTTACCCTTTACTTTATTATAAACAGGTTTGAATTTTACTTTAACCGGCACCTGCGATTAGACGATGAATAAAAACGTTAATACTTCACCTTTAAAAGCATGGCTGCTGGCCATTCGTCCGAAGACGCTGCCCGCTGCTATTGCTCCGGTAATGGTCGGCATGGCTATGGCCATCACAGACAATGCTTTCAAACCCCTGCCGGTTCTCGCGGCCATGTCAGGGGCATTACTGCTTCAAGTCGGTGTTAATCTCGCAAATGATTATTTTGATTATATTAAAGGTGTTGATACGGCGGATCGACTGGGACCGGTCAGGGCAACACAGTCCGGCATGATTTCACCAAAAAATATCAAAACAGGCATGATGGTTGTTTTCGGTCTCTCACTGGTTGTGGGTATCTATTTGACTGTTCAAGGCGGCTGGCCCATCATTATTATTGGACTGGCCTCAATCGCCGCCGCGTTTGCTTACAGTGGTGGCCCTTACCCTCTTGCTTCCCACGGATTGGGTGACATTACCGTATTTGTTTTTTTTGGCCTTACAGCGGTCTGCGGGACCTATTACGTACAGACGCTGAAACTGGGTACTTCTGTCATATTGGTATCTGTTCCGATCGGATTGCTCATCACTGCCATACTTGTAGTGAATAACCTCCGAGACATCCATACAGATCAAAAAACCAAAAAACGAACCCTGGCCGTGATACTCGGGGAACGAGGCACAAAAGCCGAATATACGATTCTTATTGTTATCGCGTACTGCTGCCCGGCCATCCTGTTTCTGACAATTCATAAATCCGCATGGATAATGTTACCCCTCATCTCTCTTTATCCGGCTATTAAAATGGTAAAAAAAATATACCGGGTAGAGGGAACCGCTTTAAACAGTGCCCTGGCGCAAACCGCACAGCTGACTTTCATATTTTCTATTTTACTGTCTATCGGTTTGATATTATATGACTGACAAGCGTTAATCTTTTCCCGGTCTCTATATTCAGTTTTTTTCATTATTGTAGGGGCCGGTTCCAAACCTGCCCTTTATTATGGCAAAGCGAAGCGCTTCCATATTCGACGTTCGACGTTGGGCGTTCGATGTTCAACGTTCATCTTTTACTAGCCAATCTATCCACAGGGCTGATCACCGCGCGCCCTCCCTTGTTTAATACATGTGTATAAATCATGGTGGTACTCACATCCTTATGTCCCAAAAGCTCCTGAACCGTCCGGATATCATAGCCATCTTCGAGCAAATGCGTGGCAAAGCTGTGACGGAATGTGTGACAGCCTACAGGTTTTAAAATACCCACTTTTTTAGACACTTTCTTAACACTTCGCTGTAAATTACTTTCGTCTATATGATGACGCCTTTCGATTCCGGATCTTGGATCAACAGACAACTTATACGACGGCCACACGTACTGCCAGCCCCATTCCTGATTTGCTTGCGGATACTTTCTTCCCAGCGCAAAGGGCAGATACACACGGCCATATCCTTCCAAAAGATCATTTTCGTGAATCACTTTGGCGTAATTTAACTGTTGTTTCAATCGATCGCTCAAACTCACAGGAAGCATGGTAATCCGATGTTTCATACCCTTACCATTTCTGATAATGATTTGCTTTTGATCGAAATCAATATCTTTGACCCTTAAGCGAACACATTCCATAATTCTCATTCCAGTTCCATAAAGTAAACCGGCCATCAAGCGGTGAGGTTCTGTTAATGCTTTGATCAGTGCGCTAACTTCAACTTTTGACATAACCACAGGAACTTTGATCGGGCGTTTTGCCCGAATTGCATTGATATCATCTTTCAGTTCTACTTTTAGAACTTGTTTATATAGAAAGATCAATGCATTAAATGCCTGATTTTGTGTTGATGCAGCAACATTCCTATGGACAGCAAGATGATTGAGAAAAGCTTCAATTTCAGGCTCCGCCATATATTTTGGATGCTTTTTATTATGAAAATAGATAAAACGTTTGATCCAATCCGTATATGCTTTCTCTGTTCGTATTGAATAGTGTTTTAACCTGATTTTATCCCTGACCTGATCAAGCAGCTTCTTTGAGTTTTTCTCCATGGGCAGCTCCTTTACAGCGATTGAAATACTTATTATTGACAACTGGCTTAGATTTGTTAATATGGGCAAATGCCCACAATAATAAAAAATTCAGCTAAATAAACACTATTTTACATTTTAGACAATATTCATTGTTTATTTTTATATACTTATTTATTATTTTCAGGTTTCAACCATATATTTCTGTGATATTAATATTTAATATCTTTTCACATATTTACGCGGGCCAATTATTCAGCAGAGGCGATAAAACAGCATCGATTTTATCAAAAACCAATATCAACGGCTTTTACCATATATCCTGATATTCAGGTTTTGTCAATATATATAATCATTAAGTATTTACAGTATTGATCTAATTATCTGTTATTACATCTATTTATAGAGTTTTTAATGTAAAATAATTTGATGATATCCGGTTAATGCCGTATATTATTATATACATGTTTTAACCGGATATCCCAATATACCGGTTTTAACCAGATATTGAATGCATACAAGATTGGCAAATTGAAATATTTTTTATTAATAACAGACGGTTGACCCATTTATACAAAATGTGTAAAAATGTGATATTTGGTTTTATCCGTCTAATAACTGTTCGATCAAAAAAAATGAAAACGAGACTTCGTAAAAAAAAGCATCTTGGAGAGTTTACCGAATGGGGTCGGCAGCTAATTATCTGGCGAAATAGAAAAGATGAATTTGACGAGTTCCTTGGCGATTTCCTAGAAGAAGCCATCGTTGCCAGTGGTTGTGAATGTGGTGGTGGAGGTAAAGAAGACAAGCTCAATGTTATCGTACAACTTGGGCTTAGTAATAGCGATCTTGATGCAAAAATGAAGAAAATCACTACATGGCTTGATAGTCGCTTGGATGTTAAGAATTATAAAATAGGAGATCTCTTCGACAATTATTACGACGATTTCGAGGACATAGAAGAAAAGATCGAACCTGTCGGTTCAGATGGTTAGCCGGACCGATGCGGCATTGAAATATTAAACTTTTTTAACTATCAGTGGTATCACAGGCTACCACTGACCTTTTTCGTTAGCACCCAATATTAAAAGGATGATTAATGGATGTTGAAAACATAGAATGGCATGATGGGAATATTCTCGAAGCAAAATTCGAAATAGATTATAATGAAAAATCCTGTTTCGTTATTTCTGCAGAATTTTATGAAGAACCCATCAATACACCAAACAGAGATCGA
>JAUVGT010000252.1 GCA_030593645.1 Deltaproteobacteria bacterium | reverse complement strand
ATAGGACGGTTTCGTAAACCGCCGTAGGCGGAACAAATTCAAGGCGTGCAAATTTTGTAATCATGAAGCGTACTTATCCGACCCGCCCTGTTAAAAATGTCTTTTTATTTAAAATGGGAGTAGAAAGATTGCGAAATGCAGCACAACGCAGAAGTTGGTCCGCCTACGGCGGATTACGAAACCGTCACTTTTAGTTTTTCACTTTCCCACCCGGATATAATCAATATAAGCGGTTACTGCACCGCCTGTATTATCGGAATCTCCCATAACCGAAAGTGATGCTTTTTCTGGAGGATTTTCACCAAATGCTTTTTGATAATCCTCGACCACATTTACACGATGGGTCTTCCATTCACCCACATGCTTTTTCCCGAAATCGCTTACAATCATCATCGACATTGAAGTATATGCATTGGGAATGATTTTCTGTGAATGGTTTTGGTTCGCCCAGATATAATTCAAAGCGGCAAACGGCGGATATTCTCCATATAAGAGTTTTACGGCTTCAAATTTAGTCCTTTCAAAAAAACCGGCTTTTTCAGGATCATACTCAAAGAGAATATAAATCCTAACCGGATAATCATCACCGGATTTTTTTGAGGCATCCCCGTTTTCCAATATATTTTCAATTTTCCAACGCCATTCAATCACCGGCCATTTTGCTACATCATATTTTCTTTTAAATAAAAGAGCTGATGCTGATTTTATAGAAACAATCTTCAAAACACTCTGATTCGGGTTGATTATAATAATCGAATAATCGGTAAATTGCTTAATCTTTTTGAATTTCAGTGGCTCCCAGGAATCGAGATGATCAAAATTCTCCTCGATATAATATTCCTCAGCATGAGTATTGAATGCGATCATCAAAACGATGAATAAGAAAAAACCGGTAATGATACCCGTCTTTTGATATATGAAAATGGTTTCTAATAAATTGATTGCCATCAGTGGCCTCGATTGTTATCCGGTTTAAGTATTCTCTCAACACGACCTCTCCAATAGAGCCATAATATATGGAACGCCAGAAAGGTCACAAGAAGAAGCCTTTCAGCGATAATGGTTATATTTAAACTCTGATATATCGAAAAAGCAATTCCAATAATAGCCGCACCGGACCAAATCAGTTTTAGATTCAACATGTTCTTATATGTTTCGATATTTGCATTTCTGCATAATAATGACTCGATTCCAATACCAAAAAGTGCCGCCGCCACCAGACGCGTGGCAAAAGGATCGATTGAATGCCACCCCAAAAGTTCTAGAAATTCACGGGGAAAAATAAAAAGAGGAATGGCGAATATAATAAGCACAACAAAATGAATCACGAACCATATTTTCAAAGCTGAAGGAACTTTCATATCATTCTCCCTTAAAAAAGATTTCAAATCAGCCATAGTAGTTTATTCATAAACCATCATTGAGGGAATGTTATCCATCGGAATTCCAATCCATACGTATTGAACTGCATTGCTTTAATTCTTCGCATGACATTTTATAAATGACTTCATCTAAATGGTTACCGTTCATTGTTTTTACGATCTTTTTGTCGTAAATAATACCTCCCAAAAATTCCGGTATTTTTCGACTCGCCAGGTTTGCTTTGTCAACAGGATAAATGGCATAATCAAATTCTATGTGTTCAACCGCCCACGAAATCAAAGCTTTGATCGCTTCCCTTCCATATTTTTTTCCATGTTCGTCTTTCTTTATCCAGATACCCAGTTCCGGCGTACGGGGTTTCCCTTTCCCGTGTAAACCGCAACACCCTAAGAATTCTTCATTACCCTTTTTAATAATTACCAGAACCAGATCCCAGCGGTTACGCATACCGGCAAGCGAACAGGAAATAAATGAAAGAGTCTCTTCTATCTTTTCCGCAGGTCTTGGAAACATAAACCGGGTAATTTCCGGAGTAAATTCTTTAAAGATATCTGTACTGTAACTTTTTTCAATCGATTGTAATATGATACGATCACTTTCAATCCGGAGAGATGTCAGATCAATGGGTATTTTTTTTATAAATTTGAACGTCTTCATTTTTCCTTTTCATACGTTTTAGCTCACCAGCCTGAAAACAGTCAATACAGTATTCGGAATAAAGCATCGCATTAAGAAAACAGGAGATTTGAAATGTTATTATAATACATTGAATATAACACATGATTATGTTACTAAAAAAGAACTATTTTATAATCTTCTTCCATTAAAGGAAATCAAGTTGGAAACACAAGTACTTATTATTGGCGGAGGAATCACAGGTGCCGGAATTACCCGAGACCTTGCCCTTCGTGGGATTAATTGCATTCTTGTGGAAAAGCATGATATCAACGCGGGTGCGTCCGGTGCCAATCATGGGCTTTTGCACAGCGGCGCACGTTATGTTGCAGGCAATTCTGTAAATGCTGAGGAATGCCGGGAAGAGGGAAATATTTTAAAAAAAATGGCCCCGCAATGCATTGAGGATACCGGTGGCCTGTTCGTTGCGGTTGAAGGAGATGATGAAAAGTATGTAGCGGATTTTCCCGATTTATGTTCAAAATGCGGTATTCCTGTCAAGGCATTAGATACCAGGGAAGCCCTTGAAATTGAACCTGTACTTTCCAAAAAAATAATCGCCACATACCAGGTATCCGATGCAGCCGTTGATCCCTTTAAACTATCCATGGACAATATATATCAGGCTTTGGACCTCGGCTGCACATTGCTTCGCCATTCAAAAGTCACAGGATTTATCATCGAAAGAAATCGTGCCTTGGCCACAAGGCTTCAAAACATGCTGACAGGTGAAGAATTTACGATTGAAGCATTGCAGGTAGTAAATGCTGCCGGGGCATGGGCAAAAGAAATAGCGGTTCTTGCCGGTTGTGCCATCAACCTGCGCTATTCAAAGGGGAGTCTTCTGGTTACACACAACCGGATAGCACAGCGGGTTATAAACCGCCTGCGGCCTTCCTCCAACGCTGATATCCTGGTCCCCGGCGGAACGGTCTCCATTCTTGGCACGACATCCATTACAATAGATTCATTGGACAAGATTTTTCCCACAGTTCAGGAAACCGATTTTATTGTGGGTGAAGCCGCAGCAATGATCCCCCAATTGGAAAGAACACGCTACATTCGTGCATATGCTGGTGTCAGACCCCTTTTGGGAACACCATCCGTAACCGATGACCGTAGTCTCAGCCGGGGATTTGCATTGCTTGATCACATCGAAGACGGTTTAGAAAACTTCGCATCAATCACAGGGGGCAAACTCACAACATACAGGTTAATGGCAGAAAAAACGGCGAATCTTATCTGCAATCGGCTTGGGGTTTCCCGCCCCTGCCTGACCCGAACAGATCCGCTTCCGCCGGCCGGAGCAGCGAGGTGGACAAAACCTGGCCTGGCTCCAAAGGTGTGGATGAAAAAACATGATCCGGAAGATATTATGCTGTGTGAATGCGAAATGGTGCCCAAAAGCGTTGTGGACAGCATCGTAGAATCTATACATGAGCAAAACGGAAAATCTGACCTTAAAGCCATCGGGCTTCGCAGCAGGATCGGTAAAGGTGCCTGCCAGGGTACTTTCTGCGGTCTCAGAACTTGTGCTTATCTTTACGATATAAATGAACTGAACACAAATGAGGGATTAACAAGTTTAAGAGAGTTTGTTAATGAACGATGGCGCGGTGTGCGGCCTCTGCTCTGGGATACGCCGCTGATTCAGGCGGAATTGCAGGAAGCCCTTTACTGTGGCCTGATGGGGCTTGAATTGTAATAATTCGCCACGGAGCCTACAGAGTTAACAGAGATTAAATTTTTATTTTTCCTTGAGATTTTTATGATTTCTGTGGTTAAAACAATTAGCCTTGTTCCGTTTTACACGGATTGAATAAAAGTGGAATAAATAATTTGATTAAAGATAATCCAGAAATTAACTGTGAACTTGCTGTTATTGGCGCAGGTATGGCCGGGATAGCGTCAGCCCTGTTTGCTTCCAAGCGTGGGATCTCCACAGTCCAGGTGGGTTTAACAAGTGGAATTATCTTTGCAAGCGGGCTAATTGATCTTATGGGGGTGCATCCAATAAGTGACGGCAAAATATGGGAAAACCCATGGAAGGCGATCAATGCATTAACCAGTGATATCCCGAACCATCCTTTTGCACGGATAAACAAAGATGACATCCATAAGGCTTTCGAAGAATTTCTTGCTTTTATGAATAATGCAGGCCTTCCCTATTGCCGATATGAAAACCGTAATGCAAAGATGATTATGCCGGTGGGAAGCGTTAAGCACACTTATTGTGTGCCTCAAACCATGTGGAACGGAGTTTTGGCCCTGGAAAAAAAATGCTCATGTCTTATAATCGACATCAGGGGACTTAGGGGATTCAGCGCCCGGCAAATCACGGAAACATTAAAGACTTCTTGGCCTGCTTTGCGTCATGCGCGTATATCATTTCCAAATACCGATCATCTGGAAGAAGTATATACTGAACCCATCGCCCGTTGCCTGTCCCTTTCTGAAAACCGAAAAGCCCTGGCACAGATTGTCATACCTCATGTAAAAGATGCCAGTATGGTGGGCTTTCCGGCCATCTTCGGTATTCACAATTCTGTTGAAATTTATCGTGATTTACAGGAAATGATCGGTGTTACTATTTTCGAAATTCCCACAATACCGCCTTCTATTACCGGCCTTCGCATTAAGGAAACCTTTGAATCGCAACTACCCCAAAAAGGTGTCAGGCTTCTGCTGCAAAAAAAAGTTTTAAAGGTTCACCGTAATAAGGGCGGCTTTGTACTCGACATTGGAGGCTCGGATACTGAATACACCGTAAAGGCAAAGGGAATCATACTGGCAAGCGGCCGGTTTTTGGGCGGAGGGCTGCACGCAGACAGAAAGCAAATCAGAGAATCCATTTTTAATCTGCCGGTTTTTCAGGTTGGAGAGAGAAAAAACTGGCACAGTCAAAATTTTTTAGACCCCAAAGGACATTTGATCAATATGGCAGGACTGGAAATTGATAATATGTTCCATCCGCTGGACAGCTTGGGCAAACCGGTCTTTAAAACACTTTTTGCAGCAGGGTCCATCCTGGCTCACCAGGACTGGCTGCGCATGAAGTGTGGATCAGGGCTGGCCATTGCGTCTGCTTTTGCCGCAGTTAATGCGTTTAAAAAACAGGTTTAATAGCTATCCTTCCGTGGGTTCAGCGTGTTAGCCCTGTTTTTTGTAACTCATCACCCGCGCAACACGCAAAACTTAAGCCTTAGATGTTGAATTTTGAACCTGTTACCGCTTATTAAAATAGAATATGAAATCTTTTAATGAATTCCCGGAAAATTTAAAATCAACTATTCGTTTTGTTCTGACAGATATTGACGACACACTTCTATTATGCAAATTCAAATACCATCTTTATTATTAATCATTGCCTTCCTTGTTGCGATTTCAAAAGCAATAGATTTCTGGCTTTCCGATAAAGATAAAAAGAAACACAAGACCTCACTAAAAATATTATTAAGTAAATTAGAAAAAGAAAAACCAGAAAGAATAGCCTTATTTCCTTTGACACTTCTGGATTCGATCCACAATAAAGTATATGGTGATAGAGTATTCTCAAAAAAGGCTTTCATTAGGTCATTTTTTATCAGCTCTTCATTTTTATTCATTTCTTTATGTGTCGTTGGAATTATAATTAATAAGCAGTCTTACTCCTGCAAGCAAGCGAAAAATAATACTCAGCATCTTTTGCCATACCGCGATCTCTAAACATCATTCCGAGCGAGTTTAAAAATTTCATCAAGTTGTTCTTCAGTTGTCAAAATATTATCACTCTTTTTTTGTCGCCCAATGCCGTGCCTGACCAACGGGCACGGTTTTTGCCCGTTGGTGTCCTGGCACATGTTAGCAATTGTACTATTCTTAATCCGCCGTTTTTTTTAACTTCATAATAGTATCTTCAATTTTTTTATTAATATTTTCATCAGTAATGTTAATTTGTTCTTTTAATTTTTCCCATATAATTACGCATTCCTTTAATTCATAACTTCCATATCTTGTTAAATCACTCGTACAATCACAGGTCACTGCCTCTTTTAAAAGAAAATATAAAAATTCTTTGTTATGAATTTTCTTTTTTTCAGATAGATAAATTTGATTAATGTAATCGAAACAATCACATGAAAAATCCTCTGAATATTCCCCATCAACTCTATAACTGTATTGTCTTAAAAAGTTATATTTTTGATCTTCTAATAATGAACTATCGATAAAGACAACATTTGAGAAATCTGGTAATTTCTCTTCAATTTCAATTATGTTTTTAGATTCATTAAGTATTTTCTGATAATCTGTAGCCAGAACTGTATTTGAAAGTGTAGACAAAAATAATATTGTATGAATTAAAACTAATGATCTCATTTTTTCCTAATGCTTGCTAACCCTTCACCAATTGCTGTGAAGCGGTAGCGGAATAGCAATTAGGTGAAAGGCAATGTTATACTTTTATTTATTGGTCTGTATCATTCTGATTAACTGATAAATATAATTTGTAATCGTGAATTAATATCTCTTCTTCGGCTTTAAGTTTTTTTACATCAATAACTTTCTGTTTTCTCTCATCAAGCCATCGTATTAATTTATTATCTTTTATATAGTATCTGTTTTCAGTAACAACTTTATCTTTTTCTGTTATGTTCTTTGAACCTCTTGGTTTTAGGAAGTTTATGTTTTTTTTAAAGATGAAAAATAGTTTACCGTTCCAAACGTAATATTCTGATGTCTGAAGATCATGCTGAGCATCGAATGTTGCAACTATTTTTCGCAAACCATTACCCTTAAAATATCTATAGCAATTTATAACGGCTAAATTGTATATTTTTGCTCCCTCCATCGAATATCTTTTGGGTTCTAAATCTTTATATAAGCCAACATCGATAAAATCGACTTTTTTGTAACTTTTGATCTCACCATTTACCTTCAAGTATTTTGATCTTACATTTTTTATCTCATCTTCTATGGTTTGAGAATATATATCGCTTACAATAAAACTGAACAGAAAAAGCACAAAAATAATATATTTTGACATTTAATCCTCTTAGGTTCGCGAGTATAACACATGTTTCGCCTCTAATGATCTGGTGGAATGCATGAAAATAAAAAAGGAAAAATTTATAAAAAAGGTTAAAGCGCTTCAAAAAATAAAAGTCGCAAGACTTTTCCACACAGAGTCAATTAGATTCGTTATGCTGTTTCTTATATAAATTTTAAATTGTTATTTTAATTTTACAGTAATAAAAAAAGTAGCATTTGAATGACTTGTAATTAATGCCATAATTCCTTCTTTGCTGGGAACATAATTATCAATCATGTTACTTAATTCG
>JAUVGT010000016.1 GCA_030593645.1 Deltaproteobacteria bacterium | reverse complement strand
TATCATGCTTTTCCTTTAACCTGCTGATAATATTATTGTTTGCGTATCATATGGCTATCGGAAAAGCAAGATAATTATTGATATTTATTATATTATTTCAGGTGTTTAAGCTGTTTTTTGACTTTTTACGAGTTCATCAATATTAAACCTTCAACAAAAGATGTCGATTTTATCGTTCCGGTAGAAAGGGAGTACAAGTATCTTATTAAAGTATTAAAAGATCTGGGTTATCAACAAACCACTGGTTCAGGGTGGTTAAAAGAGGAAGAGGGCTTCATATTTGATCTGTTTCCGGGGAGTCGTATTCACACAACTGAATTGCTTGTATCTCCATTAGAAGTTGGAAGACATACCCTGTTGAAGGAGTTTGCCCATCTATATGTCGGAATTTTAAACGATTTTGATTTGATCACAAGTAAACTGTTTCGAGGGATTAGTGTTGATTATGAAGATTGTCTGATGTTGTTCAGGGCGCGTAAAGGCGAATTTGATGTAGAAAACTTTATCTCACATTTTAAAGAGTTGGCAAGTTATGATATTTCAGAAAACCGTATGAATCAAAATCTTGAAGATTTTATTAAACTCATCAAAAGAGAGAAACTGTATGGTGAATAAAACCTTATTAAAAAATTTAGATCATCTTGGTTTTCCGCTTATGAAAACAAAGGAAGATTTTGATGTAAATATAACGCTTGCCGAGGTTGTAAAAAGCCGCGATACACGTCTTTGGGAAGGCTTCCCTGTTTTGTTGGTTAATGCGGCTGAAGATTTTTCTTTTGAATATAATCAGGTCCTGACTCTATTAAAAAATAAACAGGAGCAAGATAGCTTTCAGAATTTACTGATATTGTCTTTGGCGATGTATCAATACCATCGATTATCATTTGTCTGGGCGGATCGATTAAAAAAAGGGTTGACCACTCAAAAGACTGATTATCTGAAAATGTTAAAGGAGTCAATTTCTCATGGTAAGGTAATCGAAATTGATAAAAAAACGTTTCTACCTGATCGATTGCTGAAAATATTCAATAATTATTTAAAAAAAGATACTGAAAAAGCCAAACAACAAATAGAAAACTATGAACAGCTGTCGCTAGAATTTGCCTTGTCGCAGTTGTTTTCTCCTAAACAAAAAGAGTTGTTTAAGAAAAAACTGAATGGCAAACCTATGAGCAAGACAGAGAGAGAATATTATTCTCGAGCAGTAAAGAAAAAGGTAACCGCCATTGCCAATATAGATCTCCATCGTCTTGCACGCAGATTAACAGGGTTCTGAGGACGTTGTAATCAAGGATGACAAATTTTATTTTTATGAAAACAACCTTTCTTCAAAGTAACTGGAATTATTAATGCCGAGACAGGCCAGATTAGACGCACCCGGAACTCTTCACCATGTAATGATTCGTGGAATAGAGCGTACCGATATTGTTGGTGATGATGCAGATAGAGAGTTTTTTGTTGATCGAATGGGAAATCTTTCGGTTGAGATGGAAACCCCTATCTATGCCTGGGCTTTAATGACTAATCACGCGCATATTCTGTTGAAAAGCGGATCAGCAGGTTTATCCTCTTTTATGAGAAGGCTGCTTACCGGATACGCAATTATCTTTAACCAACGTTATAAGCGCCATGGACATCTGTTTCAAAACCGATACAAATCCATTGTTTGTGAAGAAGACGCCTATTTTAAGGAATTGGTCAGATATATTCATTTAAATCCGTTAAGAGCTGGGATTGCCGATTCTTATTCTAAGCTTCACTGGTATAAATGGAGCGGTCATTCAATTATTATGGGCCGAAGGAAAAATTCCTGGCAGGATACTGATTATGTACTTGGGTGGTTTGGTAGTAAGCAAAGAGAGGCCAAACAAAATTACCGGGAGTATGTACGAAAAGGTATTGAATTGGGAAAGCAGCCTCATCTGGTTGGAGGAGGATTGATCCGATCAATGGGCGGCTGGTCACAGGTAAAGGCTTTAAGGCGGATTGGAGAAAGAGAAGAATCCGATGATCGAATATTGGGTGGTGGAGATTTTGTTAAAAAGATTACCCAAGAGATTGATTTAGCTAAAAAGTACCGATTAACTTCAATTGATCGTGAACAGAAAGTAAAGGCGTTAATCAGTTCGTATTGCAGAAAATCAAATATTTCTGTTGAAGCGTTAAAGAATGGAAGCCGTCTAAGAAAAGCAGGAAAACTTCGAAAAGAGTTGTCTATAATTTTTGTTGAAAAGTATGGCTTGTCCATGGCCGAAGCTTCTCGTCAGTTAGGCGTTACAACCTCTGCAATTGCAAAGATATTCAGTCGGAGGGATTGAAGTAAGTCATAGTTGTCAACAACGTCCCCCAAAAATATGGCATATAAATGGAGAAGTGCTCATTCTAAAGCATTCCTTCTCAAATCGATGGCCTTTTTCACTTTTTCGAAGTGATGAGGAAAAAGTGTCGTTATTTCGAACTCGCCGGCAAGATCGGAAAATCTATCCACCGCTTCCGCCACCTCATTTATTATTATATCAGGTTTTTTGACATTGAAAATTTTGGCTACAGTTATAAGATCGACATGTGAGATATCCATGGACTTCCCGTTGACGGTCATCTGATGTCCCTTGGCAAACCAGGGATGTTCCATCGGTGTGAACACAGTGTCATAGGATGGAGAAATTCTCCAGATTCCATCCTCATCTAAGAGAAATGAGAAGTTTTTCACATGATCATCCCAGTTTTGAGTGAGGACGTTGAAAACCATCCTTCGAAACCCCTCTCTCACTTGAAAATTATCCTTAGTCATCGCCTGAATCGTGTTCAGATAGACCTCATAACTTGACACGCGGGAATCGTTATGATCGATATGCAGTAAACCTCCCAGGGTATGCAGATGAAATTTCCTGAATTTGTTTTCTCTTTTATCGAATTCTCCTCTATCGAACCTTTTCACTGTGAAATGGAATTTTTCCCCTTCGGTGACATAATCTATTTCCGGAATTTGGATGCCCGCCTCTTTTGCCATTAGGTTATAGACATACTCGGTTCTTTCCCAAGGCATCGGATCTGAAAGATGCGGCATTTCAGGAACGATTCCATCGAATTTGATGAGCCAGGGAGGAAATTCTTCATTTTCCTTTTCCCCGGGAAGCCTAAATGATCCGGATTTCCGGTTCCAATTGATAACGGCCTTTGCCCGTGCGCCCCCCGCGCTCCCGCCATATTTAAAAATATTGTCGGTATGTTTTTCGATCTTTCCCTCCAGGACCTTTCTCGATTTCAGCCATAATTCGGTGATCTCGATCTCCTCCTCTGTATGGTCCAGCTTAATTTCAGGTTCATATTCGAGGGCTCCCATGCCGCGCCGTCCAATATAAAGAAGCTTGGAAAAAAGGGGAATCTCAGTCGCGGGAATCCCCTTTTTTTTGAAATATTCTTGAATGACCTTTGAGCCCCAGGCGTCGGGAAGGGAATCTGCGAACACCCCGGGAAGTCCCATGAATGATTTTTTTCTCAGTTCGTTAAAGACAAATACGGTATCCTCCTCCAACGGTAATTTAAATGGAGAGATTTCGGGGCCGGACTCCACGAATTTTTTATTGTATTCGAATAAAACTCTGCCGGTATCATCTTCCAGCATAATACCCACGAAACGATCAAACAAATTAACCTTTATTTTTTTGAAATCCTTCATATTTTTTTCTTTCTGGATCTCATTCGTTCGTTCTTCATTTTGTGATATTCCATGGGACTGATGGTGGGAATCTCAAAAAGGGAAAAAAAATCTTCGATTTTCCCCAGGGCTCGCGCCACGGCTATGAGGGTTTTCAAGTTGACGAATACCCCGCTCTCGACTTTTTGGATAGCTCTCAAACTTATTCCCGCTTTTTTCGCCAGATCTTTCTGTAAAATATTTTTCTTCAATCTGATCCTTTTAAGTCGGTATCCCAGGGTGTCCATAATTTCTTGATCGGTATTTACATTAATATCCACTTTTTGAACGCCTTATTATACAAATATGAAGTTTATGTGCACATAAATTATATCTTATATATATTTGTTCGAAAGCTAAGTCAAGTCATTTTTGTTTAAGTTATCTTTTCATGCTTATTATACATTGATCTACGTTTTATACGCACGAAAAAATAGTTATAAAAATAAAATTGATAAAAAATCGTTGAGAAGATTCCGGTGAAGAAACAGTTTTGCCCTGTTTAGAGCCTTACCTCGGGGATTTATTTTACTGAAATCTTGACGGTTTCGTAAAAAATCCAACTTCTGCGTTGTGCTGCATTTTGCAATGATTTAACGTACGATAAGTACGCTTCATCATTACAAAAATTTCACGCCTTGAATTTGAACTCTTTACGAAACCGTCTAATTCGGACTTTTTACGAGACCATCAAAGATGAATACTAAATTAATTTTTCGTTTAATAATTCAAAGTACATAAAGCGCCTGGTACCTTTCCCATATATTCATATATATTCTCTTATCCCCTCATAATTGTGACTATTTTATCCTGTATTCCATTTTAGTCTTGACTAATGTGGAATACAGGATAAAATAGTCACATGCGTTATATCACATCAAATATTATAAAAGATTTGAAAAAAAAGATGGTATTTGTAGGCGGCCCCCGGCAGGTTGGTAAAACCACTTTGGCTCAGCACATTTTGTCTAAAAAATTCAAAAAGGGTGCATATTTCAATTGGGATCTGGATGAAGATCGGCATGATTTGTTAGCAAAGAAATGGCATTCTGATCAAAAACTTATTGTGTTTGATGAACTTCATAAATATCCGCGATGGAAAACCTGGATCAAAGGATTGTATGATGTGTCTCATACCAGGCATCAATTCCTTGTCACAGGTTCCGCACGACTGGATGTTTTTCGGCGCGGCGGTGATTCACTACTGGGACGCTACCACTATTGGAGGCTGTATCCATTTTCTTTAGGTGAAATTCCCAAGGGGATTACCCCAAACGATGCATTTAACAGGCTCATGACTGTGGGCGGATTTCCGGAACCATTTTTGGATAATGATGAACGGGAAGCCCGGCGTTGGCGGCGGGAAAGATTTGATCGAATATTGAGAGAAGACATCCGTGATTTGGAACCAATCCGCAATATCCAGCTTATGAATCTTTTTGTGGATCAACTTCGCAGGCGGGTTGGGAGTAATATTACTAAATCAAATCTGGCAAATGATATACAAGTGTCTCCCAAAACCATTACCTCATGGCTTGAGCTGCTTGAACGAATGTATCTTGTTTTCTCGGTCCGTCCCTACACCCGTTCTTTACCCCGTGCCATTCAGAAACCACCCAAGGTCTATTTTTTTGACAACGCTGATATCATAGGAAATATAGGGGCACGTTTTGAAAACCTGGTGGCCACTACACTTTTAAAACAACTCCACTTTATGGAAGATTACGAGGGATATCATTATGAATTGCGATATATAAGGGATAAAGAAAAACGTGCAGTCGATTTTGCTGTTATAAAGGAGGGTGTATTGGAAGAAATCATTGAAGTTAAATATTCCGATGATAAAGTCCAACGAGCTCTCGTCTATTTTGCGGAAAAACTGAAACCAAAAAAAGTCACCCAGATCGTCGCTCAAATCAAACGTCCATATCAAAAAGGGAGGATCAACGTCATTGATCCTATCTCATACTTTAGTAGAAAACCTTGGAGTTAATGAGTTAAAGCTTCCGTCTTCGCCAAAGGCTTCACCGAGACAAGGTGGCTCTTTAAAAGTTAAAAAATGTAATCACCCCGGTTATTTCAAACCAACATTATTAAAAATTACCTTTCGATTAATATCATAAAGATCCCAATAAATACTTCCCATGTTTCAGTTTTCGATGTAAAATTAATGTAGAAGTGGTTTTAGCCCGGTTTAAAACCTTTCCTCAGGGTCAATTTTACATTGGAACAAAGCCTTCAGTTATCGAAATATCATATATATTCAAACGGTTGAAACATAGGATTTGATTCAATTTTAATGGGTGGATATACCGATATACAACGTGGGCCGCCACTGCAAACGATTAATGACCAGCCAGAGGGGATCGCACTTATACTTTTTTGTAAATTTTATTTAAGAAAAGGAGCCATAAAATGGTTTTCAAATCGATGCTTCGTGATGTCTTGTTATTAACTGGTTTAATATTTTTTTGTGCCGGAACAATTCCGCTGTCCATGGCAGCCACACCCGGCTTAACAGGTTTGCAGCCCCTTTACCGGATGTGGCATGGCGGTATAAAAGACCACTTCTATACGACCAGCACTAGTGAAAAGGACAACGCGGCATCGCGATTTGGATACAGTTTTCAACGTATCACCGGTTACATTTTTGCTGATAAACAACCCGGTACCGTAGCGCTTAACCGCTACTGGCACACAAAGGGGGATCATTTTTATACGGCCCAAAGCGCTGAACATGTCACTGCGGTCCAGCGATTCGGCTATACTTACGAGGGTGTTACCGGTTATCTCTATCCGGATAAACATCCGAACACAGTGCCGCTGTTCCGTTTCTGGAGTCAGAAAATACAGGACCATCTTTACAGCACGGATCGACATGACGCCGCGGCCGCAGATCCGGATAATGGTTACCGGTTTGAAGGTGTTACCGGATATATATATACTGAACGTCATGGACCGGCTCAAACCAAACCCCCATCAGTTATACGCAAACTGTCCTGCGATCCGGGTGCAAGTGAAATATTTTCGGATGATTTTTCGTCCGGCCGTCTGGATCACTGGGGCGGCAGCGCCGGTCAGCGAGATGTTGAAAATGGTATCGCTTCCTTCCGTTCCGGTAACCATACGTCATTCGAGCTGCTGCGCCGGATTCCGGTGGAGAATGTCACCGTTCAATGGATAGGCATGGCCAAAGAGAACGGGTTTCACGGCCACATGGGGCCGTACCATTTCAACATCGGCGGCTGGAGCAATAACGGTTCGGGTTATGCGGGTCCGGGCGTTCCGTTTAAAAAGGTTCAAACCGGAGCTGTTTATAAAAAAGGGCAATTCCATCACTATCGCCTGGCGCGTAAAGGGGATAATTGGTCCGCCTGGGTGGACGGACGGCAGCTGTTCAGCGTCCGGATTTCCGGACGGGCGGATGACGGTAATTTTCGATTTACGACCTATCACGGCACACTGCAGATCGACCGGATACTCATATGCAGTACGGACGGATCGAAAGGCGCATCGATACCGGAACCACAGCCATACGATTCAAATCTCAGCGGGCAGTGGACAACCATGGGGCTGGATGGCCGTGACTGGGATTTAAAAGCACAGTTTACACAGAAAGGGAACCACCTGCGAGTCGATGCGCGAACCTTTTATCTCGGTTATTGGCGTCCGTGGCAAGGCCAGGGTGCGGTGAACGGCAAAACCGTCACCTTCGACTATCATGTTGAACCGGGGAATAATTACGGATGGGTCGACGGAAAGGCCTGGTTTACGTTAAGCGCTGACGGTAGAATGCTGTCCGGTGCTATGCAGGCGGATAATGCAACCTGGGGAACACCGGTGATATTGTTTCGCAAGTGAGTTTTTATAGAGTTATCTGAAGTGTAGTTTTGAAACAGGTTTTAACTACTGCATGGTAGAAATGTAATGTAAATCAGGCTGTAGCAGCGGTATATCGCCCTTCAGGGCCTGGTTTCTTTTCGGTCAAAACCTGGGGTAAACCCCCAGGTTTTGATACATAACCCCTACCGGGTTCACTCGAATCCTTAACAATCATCCCCTGTTTATGGAATTTTCTTCATTCTTTTTTGACGGTTTTGTGATCCGCCGTAGGCGGACCAACTTCTGGGTTGTGCTGCATTTCGTAATTATTCAACTCCCCTGTTAAATAAAAAGACAGATTTAACAGGGCGGGTCCGATAAGTACGCTTCATCATTACAAAATTTACACGCCTTGAATTTGAACTCTTTACGAAATCGTCTAATTCGGACTTTTTACGAGATCATCTTTTTTAATATTGCAGCAAAAAAAAATATAACGTTTATAATCAGTATGTTACTATAGATTTCTAAGTAGTATTACCTATACGGGATAGGGGTTTTTACTCATTGACACCATTTTTTGGCTGTGCTATTGCTTTGACAGTATTTATTTTTATCATGATTGTATAAAAATTCATACTAAACAGAGGAATACTGAAATTTAATAAATAAATTCAAAAGTATTTAAATATGTCAATTCTTTTATTATATTGGCACGATATTAAACTTTTGTTAAAACATTGTCAGCGAAAAAGGAGGATGCTTAAAATGGATCAATTTAAACAATTAATGATAATTATCGCACTATTTGCCTTTGCCCTTTCAGGAACGGCTCTGGGTGAGGAGTTATCCTATTATTCTGATGGACAAAAGATACAGCTTGAAAAGGATGATGGCTTTGTTCTGGTTAAATATAAAAAACTGCCTTTAACATTTAAGAGCAACGCAGAAGACAGGCAGATACTCAAAAACAATATGACCATCGAAAAATTCACTCAATCATCAATGAGAGAATCTCTTGACCGATCATCCGATGTATTGTACACCAGCCAAATGTTCAGGGTGGGGGATGTCCGAATGGCACCCACCAATGAAATTATCGTAAAGTTTAATCCAACTGTAACAAAAGAAACCATTGAAACTATTAACGCGTCCTTCGGGTCTACTGTTAAGGAAATACTGTTAGACGGCAGTTATCTCCTTGAGGTCAGAGCCTTTCGCGGTGAAGAGGCGATGGCTATCGCCCGTTCTTATTATCTACTGGATGAAACAATTTACGCCCATCCAAACTTTGTCCGGCAGATGAGGTTAATGCCCCAGGGACCGGAAAATGACACAGAGAGTTTGGATGATCCGCTGGATGGGAGACGATCACAGGAATCAAACAACGCATCTCCTGGATTTGGTCCGTTGAAAGCCGGAGACGTTCAAGTCACAGAGGTATTCAAAGATAAATTTTCATCTCTCAGTGTGGATGACAACTGGAATGTTTATTTAGGGGCAGGGGCTAGAGACGCTTATTGGGGTAAGACGAAATATAAACGTAAAAGTACGCCTTACAGTGCGTTTTGCGCAGTGGACGGCACAGAAGGGACCAGACCCAGCAGAACATATCCAAATGATATGAATGCCTGGATGGTTCTGGATGCGGCCCAATATATCCCGGGCGGTGCGAATTACGCGGAAGTGAAATTTAAATCCTGGGTAAAAAGCGAAAGCGGATATGATTACTTTAAATATTTAGTGTCCGTTGATGGGACTACTTTTTATGGTACTCAACTTACAGGTAAATGGAAATGGAGATATCCGAAAATCGATCTTACCGATGTGTATGCACTTGGAAATGTAGTGAATAATCCGAATCTCACCATCGCTTTTGTTTTTCAAAGTGATAATATTGTTGGTATAAATAAGGGTGGGGCTTACGTGGATGATGTTATCATCAATGTTTTTACAGACCCCCTGGTGGCTTTATCCAATGATCCGTATTCTTCCCGGCAGTGGGCTTTGAATAATATCGGCCAGAACGGCGGTAAAGAAAACGCTGATATGGACGTGCCTGAAGCATGGGCGCTTGGCGCGGATGGAACAGGTATCACGGTAGCTGTAATTGACGAGGGTGTTGACCTGACCCACCCGGATTTGAATGATAATTTAGTGGCTGGTTTTGACGCTGTGGCAGCCCTCAGTGGTACGGATACCGCCGGAGGTTATCAACCGGGGAGTGATGATGCTCACGGTACCGGCTGTGCGGGGATTATTGCCGCTGAACAGGGGAACAGTATCGGTACTACCGGCGTCGCATACAATGCCAATATTCTTCCGGTTAGAATTGCTTATGGTGATGGTGCCGGAGGATGGCTGACCACTGATGCGGCCATCGCAAATGGAATTAACTGGGCCTGGCAAAATGGTGCGGACGTTCTTTCCAACTCCTGGGGCGGAGGAGGATCGTCCGATGCAATCACAAATTCCATTAAAGCTGCAAAAGTAAACGGTCGAGGCGGACTGGGCTGTTTGATATTATTTGCAAGTGGGAATAATAATTCCAAAGTATCCTATCCTGCAAAGCTCAGACATGTACTCGCTATCGGAGCATCCAGTCCCAGTGATAAACGAAAAAGTCCCAAGAGCTGCGACGGTGAATTCTGGTGGGGGAGTAACTATAATAAGAATTTGGATCTCATGGCACCCGGTGTTAAGATTCCAACCACGGATATTCAAGGAGACTTAGGGTATGAAGATACCACGAGTGCTCCAACACATCCTGATTATACGATGTCTTTTAACGGGACTTCAAGTGCCTGCCCCAACGCAGCAGGCGTGGCCGCCCTGGTGCTGGATATAAACCCTGCACTTACAAGAAAGCAGGTGATAAGCATACTTAAAAAGAGTACTGATAAAATTGGAACGTCGAGTCAAACCGGTAGTGGTCGTGTGAATGCGAGAAAGGCTGTGGAGAGAGCGATAAATTCATTATAAGTCATAACTATACTTTCCATACATAAAGCGGAACAGGCCAGTTGGGAAACCGACTGGCCTGTTTTTGTATGAATAAGAAACAGGGGAAAGGCACCGCAGGCATATCTATTGTCTGGTTCAAATTTTTCACGCATGACACGACAATCATTAATTATGCACATGGTGAAGCGTTTCCTGAGAGCTTGAAAATAGTGTTAACTTTCTAAAGTGATCAAAGGATGTCCCATTCGGTGTAAATGGTGCGCCAATCCTGAATCACAGAAATCGGTGCCTGAAATCATCTATCTCGAAAATGACTGCATCCGTTGCGGTAATTGCGTCGAGGTTTGTTCCGAGAAGGCGATTATTTTTGATGAGGACGGCCATTTTATCGACCGGGGATTCTGTGATTTGTGCGGGCAGTGTGCTGACGAACGCCCTGGGGGAGCCCTTCAAATCATGGGGAGATATGTATCCCCAAAAGAACTTTTTGATGAAATGGCAACCGACTGGCCTTAAATAACGGCAAAGACCTGGAAACAGGAGAACAGATTGGTCCTGAAACAGGATGGCTTGAAACATTTAAGGGATTTGAGGATTTTTATCAGGCCTATCAGGTACAGGTCGGTTATTTTATTGAAACGATATAATGTAGTATCATAGTTTTGAGATAGGTTCGAGTTGTACAAGCAAATCATGCAAATCATTAAAGCCACATCAGAGATAGAACTTTATGAAGAAAGAGCAAATAATTAAAAGCACGTGCGGGATGTGCTTTTCCGGGTGCGGTGTATTGGTGCACGTGAAAAACGATAAAGTAATCGAAATCAAAGGAGATCCTGACAGCCCGGTCAGCAGGGGTGTTATTTGTCCCAAGGGACCGGCTTCCGCAGAGCTTTGTTATCATCCTGACCGGTTAAGGCATCCGTTGAAACGGGCAGGTGAAAGGGGTGCCGGAAAATGGGAGAAGATCTCATGGAATGAGGCTTTGGATACCGTTGCGGATGCGCTTACCAGGATTCGTGATAAGTATGGGATAGAGAGTATATCGTTCATGCAGGGATCGGCCAAGGGATTGATCGACAACTATAACGAACGGTTTGCGAATGTACTTGGCGCGGCAAATTTTTCATCAACCGGGCATGTCTGCTTTCTACCCCGGTTTTTTGCTTCGAGGATTACCTGTGGCTCTTTTACCGTGCCTGATTATGAACACCCGCCCGCATGTGTTCTTGTATGGGGCGCGAACCTGGCTGAAACCCGGATCGGGGAACACCATAGACTGGCAAGACAGCTAAAAAAAGGTATTAAACTCATTGTTATCGATCCGATGCGGACCATACTCGCCAAAAAAGCAGGCAACTGGCTCCAGCTCCGGCCCGGGACTGATCTGGCGTTGGCCCTGGGTATGATCCATGTGATCATAAATGATGAACTTTATGATCGGGAATTTGTTGATCAGTATACAGTTGGTTTTAAAAGGCTGAAATCACATGTTCAAAAATATTCTCCTGAAATGGTGTCCGAAATCATCTGGATACCAGCGGATGTGATCAGGGAAACGGCAAAAGTATACGCTGCCGCGGAATCAGCGTGCATCCAGTGGGGAAACGCGATTGACCACGGAATCAACAGCTTTCAGACGGCCAGGGCCTTGACGATTTTGAAAGCGGTTACCGGTAACCTTGATCAGCCGGGCGGGGACCTGTTTCCGTGTTATCCTTTGGCCGGTCCGGGTTCTATTGATGTGACCATGAAAAATCAAATGTCCGGGGATAAATGGGATAAGCGTGTCAGCGTGAATCGTAAATTAATCCCAACTCTTCGAAGGGTGCTTCCGAATGACCTGACCCGGGCCATTATTAAAGAAGATCCTTACCCGATTCGATTTATGTATGTGCATGCCGCAAATCCACTGATCTCCGGTGCGAAACCAAAACAGTTCACCAAAGCATTCCATAAACTTGACTTTATGGCTGTTGCTGACTTTTTTATGACTCCCACGGCCGCCCTTGCCGATATCGTTTTACCTGCGGCGACATACCTTGAGTATGACAGTATTTCCGCGACACCCTATTATCCGTTTGTGCAGATTCAGCAAAAGGCGATTTCGATCGAAGAATGCCGGTCGGATATTGAAATAAAGAACGAATTGGCAAAACGGTTGGGGATGCAGGAATACTTTAACGAAAATATTGAAGACTTCCTGGATGAAATGCTCAAACCATCGGGTTTGACATTTGATGATTTTAGAAAAAAAGGTGTGCTGGTCGGCGATCGCGTGTACAGGAAATTTGAAAAAAACGGGTTTGATACACCATCGGGTAAGGTGGAACTCTATTCGGAAACTCTCGAGAAGATGGGTTATCAACCGATGCCGGATTATATTGAACCGCCTGAAACACACATGCGCGAGCCTGGATCGATGGATCAATATCCTTTAGTAATGACCAGTAAAAAATCAGTATATTATCTTCATTCAAGTGGAAAACAGATCAAATCCCTGAGGGAGAAATATCCTGAACCTGTTGTTATGATTCATCATGATACCGCGACGAATCTTTCCATAGAGCAGGGTGATCCGGTTTATATTGAAACAAAGCTCGGCAGGATTAAACAAAAAGCCGTATTAACGGATCAAATCGATCCACGTGTGGTGATTGTGGATTACGGGTGGTGGTTCCCGGAACAGGGGGTTGAAAAACTGTTTGGTTGGGAAAAATCAAATATCAATATTCTGATTGATGATGATTTGCCGGGGAGTGCTGAGATGGGGTCTGTGAATTTTAGAGGGGTGATCTGCAGGGTTTATAAATGTTCCGAGGTTATTTAACCAGAAATGTTACCGGCTGGGTTTGAATATTGCGGTTGTCTTTATTCAGGGTGACGGCCGCGTAAACCACATGGCGGCCCCTTTCAGGTTTCCAGGGATATCTAGTTTGACCGGGTCCGGTAGCGGCAAGGAGTTTGCCGTTTAGAAACCAGTCGGTTTTTTTTATGGAAGAATCGGTTTGAATAATAAAAGGGAACCGTTCCAGGTCATCAGGGATCCTTGGGTCAAGGGCGATATGAAGACCGGGAACAGGCTGGACCATATTGATTTTTGGGGCAGGACCTTTATTTGAATCCGGTAAACCATGAACTATTGTTGTATCCTTTTTAACAATTTTGAATGCAGTATTTCCTGATATTTTAACCCAGTCATTGTATTCCAATGGCAGAACCGTGACAATCGTGTGCTGATGGCTTTTATGCCAGTTGCAAGTTTTGTCAGGAATATTATCATTTTTGAACCATTCTATTGTTGTTGCCGGGCAGTATGAAGAGGGGAGTCGGCCCGAAAGCGAACATATTTTTTTTGTTTGAAGTACAGGACTGATATACAGGGGCTGTGTTTTTTGATTCCTGTTGAGTTCATGAAAAACAGAGCGCAGGACAAGCGCCGGCCCGCGTGAACCGGTTACTTCCCGGGTGGGAGTGTAATCCAGGTTGCCCATCCATACACCCGCCGTATACTTGTAGTTATAGCCCACTGCCCAGGCATCCCGGTAATCTGTAGATGTTCCGGTTTTAACCGCAGTCTGAACAGGAAAGTCGAGGAGGCCGGAATTGCCAAATTCCATCATTCGTGCGGCCGGATCTGAAAGTATATGACTGATTATCGAACAGGTTTCCTTTGAGAAAATCTGTTTTTCAAACACAGGCCGTGTGTCCGGAATCAGAAAGCGGGGTTCCCTGTATATTCCGGATCTGGCAAGGATACTGTAAGCCCTGACAAGCTCAAACAGAGAGACTTCGCCGTTCCCCAGGGCGAGCCCTTCACCATAATGAACCGAATCGTTTGTCAGGCTTTCAAACCCGAGTTTGTGGAGTGTATCCAGAAAAGGAGTGGTTCCGATCTGCCTGATCATTCTGATGGCCGGTATGTTGAGTGAATTGCCAAGGGCGCACCTTAATCTGACAGGACCGTAATGGTGTGAACTGTAATTTTTAAATGTATGCAGGCCGTGTCCAACAGGGTGAATCAGAAAGGTGTCAGGTATGATTGAGGCAGCTGTGAATCCGCTTTCCATCGCCTGAGCGTAGAGAAATGGTTTTAATGCAGAGCCCGGCTGTCGAAGGATTTCTACCGCATCGATCATGCTTCCATTTTCTGATGAAAAGTAATCGGTACTGTTTACCCAGGCCATGATTTCATCGGTTTGATGATCGAGTACCAGAATCGCGCTGTGTTTTATGCTTTTGTTTTCTAAATGAATTATCGATTGTTTTAACAGCTGATGAAGCTTTGTCTGGAGGTTGATATCCAGGGTAGTCATTACACGGGATTGAGCCTGGCATTCCGTTTCAAATCGTTTCTTAATATGCTGTACAAAATGGGAGGCACCTGATCTGGGTGAAGCAGGCTCCAGGTCTATTGGAGCTGTTTCTTCATCGATATTATACGAAATGATGCCCTTTGCGTTCATCACGTTCGCGAGTCGATGAACACGTAGTCGAAGGCCCTCGTTTTCATTTTTTTTGTTTAGTGGGTTTAATTGTGAAGGTGCGCGTACTGCCACGGCAAGTATCAGAATTTCACCGATGCTCAGTGTATCCAATGTGCGGTTAAAATAATAATCGGATGCCTGGGAAACCCCGCGGCACTGGTGTGAAAACGGGACCTGGTTGAGATAAAATTCGAGGATTTCATCTTTTGAAAACCGGCTTTCCAGTAAGTATGCTTCAATAGTCTCTGTAAACCGTGTAAAGAAAGTACGCGGTCTTGGGTGAATGATCCGGATACACTGTTCGGTAATGGTGCTCGCTCCCCGAATAATCCTGCCTGCCCTGATATTGTCCCGGATGGCACCAACCCTGGAATACCAGTCAACACCATGATGCTCAAAGAATCGACTGTCTTCCGCTTCAACAAATGCTTTTGAAACCTGTTCCGGGATCTGCCAGATGGGAGTGATATTGTGATTTAGTTTATTTAGTCTGGTGAGTGCAAGCAGGTAGCCGTGCCGGTCCAGGATATTCGCGTGGATGGCTTGTGAGTTAATATCTGTGAGGGATGCCGGGATCGGTTTAACCGCGAATATAAAAGTAAAAAGACTGAACAAGCCAAAGCCGATCATCAATAATAATGAAGCAAGGGTAACGGTTTTTAATTTTTTTGGTATGCGCATATTGGTTTAAAAATTGTAATGTCACACCCCGGTAATTTGGGGACAACTCCCCGTCAATTGGATAGTTATAAAACTCGGAATTCCCTCAAAGGGGAAATCAAATTACACAAATACTAAAATCAATCCCCTTATAGAGTAATCAAAACCGGACCTTTTGAATTCGGATATTTATTTTATCAAATAAAACCTGGTCCTTTGGGCCAGGTCAGAGATAAATGGCTCTGCCTAAGAAATAAATCAAAGTGCTAAAGTGAGCTAAAGTGCACTAAAGTTCCGTCGCCGCTAAAGCTATGCGGACAGTTCCCACCGTCGCCAAGGCTATGGCGGACAAGCCGGAGTCGCTATAAGCTCCATCATTTAAATAAAAACAGACAGAATTCATTAACTTTAGGCACTTTAGTCACTTAAGAGCACTTTAGGCACTTGTTAAATCCCCTTATAGGGGTGTTCAAAGCCGGGCCCTTTGGACCCGGATTTTTACTCCATTCGATCTACTTTCAGCATACCCGGAACACCCTGGCCGAATACATCGGGGTCGTACATCTCTTCGGCATGCAAAGGCATGGCATAAAATTCTCCGGGAGCAATGGCCTGGGCAACGTATGACAGATGATAATTCCCGGCCGGGAGATAGTCGGAGTAAAAACGAACGGAATGGTGAAGCATTTCCTTATGATAAAAACTCCAGCGTGAGTAGCCGTACGCAGACCAGTCACCATACTTATGCCACCAGGAGGAGCCCGCGTATGTGCCGGCATCCTTGTCCGCGTCCACTGTGGAGGATGTGGCCAGATCACGATTGACCGGTTCAAGCCCACCCGGCACCGGATCGGCCACAACCACGAAATTCCTGGCAGACGGAATCGAGACAAACAGGTCCACACGTACGATATCACCCTGTTTGATGCTCATCGGTGTTTCAAGGAGTACCCACTTTTCTTCCTTTTCCAAATAGTATTCGCGGTGTACTTCGATACCGGAATTTACCGGATCGAGCTTAAGATCTTTTGGCGAATAGAAAAGACGCGCGGAATAATACAGTCTGCCCGGGCCGTCTTTTTTTATGATTACTTTTGTTTCCCGGCCGGGGTCACCCTGCTGAACCGGGCGTTTGAATTCATGGGGCGGGTTTTTAAAATCGTTAAATGATGTACGGCCGAAGTCTTTTTTGTCCATCACTGCGGTCACTACACATTTTGGATTGTCCGTATCATATATTCGGCTAAAAGATGTCAGAGCCTGCATACAGAAGGCATTCTCCTGCGTGTTTTCCCAGTGATCCCGGTTTTTACGGGATTGGGTTAAATAGCGAACGATTTTGAAAGCCGAGTCAGTGGAAATCAGACCCTTCTTTCGGCCGATTTTGTCCTGTTTGCTGATCTGTGCGCGTTTTTCTTCCATGGCGATCAGGGCACTGAGTACAGCGGCATTTGTCCTGATCTCAGATGACAAAATACGGCCAAACCCGCCCGCGATATTTTCTCCATAAATGCTGTCTGAAAAAATGACTTTACCGCCGGTTTCATTGGCATGGGACATGATCTTGTCATATACTTCAGACTGGATCTTCTGGGTTCCCGGAGTGTAAACAGCCGCCAACAAGTAATGGGCTTTGCCGAAAAGATCCATATATTCAACATGGGGTAAATATCTTTTCAGGTCACCCCTGGACACTTTGTTGTTCTGGGCAAGGGCAGCCAGGGCAACGGCGCGTACCGTGGAAGACATCCCCCGGCTAAAGAAAGACGGGAAGCTGTCACGGCGCAGCAGGTTCTGGAGATATTTATGAAGTCTTTTTTCAACCTCGTTATCCGGTGTATACCCGCTTTGTTTCATCCAGTTAAAGGCGATCGCCGTGTAGGCACTGAGATATGGGCTCGCGTATTGATCTTGCGGGATATAGTAGCACATGCCGCCATTGGGCGCCTGGAAAGAACCGGCATCTGAAATCATACGGGTGACTGTATCCTTTGCTGTCTTCCATTCAAAAGATTCGGCGATGTATTGTTTCAGGCTGATATAGTGCATGGCCATAATACCCTTTGAAAGCCTCTGCTCCCAGCAGTAATATGGATACCGCTTCATGTAATCAAAGGCCCCTTCAAGGGAACTGATGATGGAAGGCGAGACAACAATGGATACTTTACCGGTGTCTTCGCGCATGTTTTCTGGAAATTTGAAATATTCCGAAACAGAAGCGGCTATGGTCGTACCATAGGTTGCCGCGGCTTCAATCGCCTGTTTTTTATGGATTGTGAGCGGCAGAACCAGACCATCCTGATCAAAGCTGTCTCCGGCTGTGATATTAAAGATCGCCTGTCCATGTTTCTTTGTTATCACCGGTAGACGTACTTTATTCCGGACGTACGGTTCGGCTGAAATTTTTTCATTAACCGGAGTTGCTTCCACTCCTTTGCCGTCTGCGGTGATTTGGACGTTAAGGTCCCGCGGGTTCTCCGTCCTGTTCATCACCGTAAACACAGCCTCAAAGGAATCGCCCTCCGTGACCTGGTTTGGGAGGGCCGGTCTGATCTCAGTGGGTTTATTTGTTACAAAACGGGTCTGCCCCAATCCCATGAGATCATTTTCTGTAACGGCCAGGGTCAGGACGCGCCATCCTGTGAGGTTGTCCGGGAGTGTAAAAGAGACCGACGCGTGTCCATTTTTATCAGGATGAATTGAAGGATTCCAGTAACTCACATATTTGAAGACGCTTCTCATCTTGACATCAGAGCCTCCGCCCCCGCCGCCGGAATTGGCACCTTTTTTTTCAAACTTCTGCCTTCCAACCAGGCGGAAAAGGAGATTATAATTCTTCACATCATGATATCCCAGTGTGTAAAACCCTTTGTAGGGATCATAATAATGTGTTCCGCCCCGGAGCAGATCAAGAACCGCTTCATCCAAAACAACCACCGCGACCTCAGTATCAGGATGATTGTTATTGATATCGGAAACATGGATATCCAGCGTGACCTTACTGCCGGGCTTATATTTTTTCCTGTCAGTATTCGGCTTAATGTTAAGCATTTTATATGGATCGTTTACAATAACAGTTAGACTGCCGATTCTGCAGGCGGGTTTTCCAAGATCGACATTGTTTTCATCAAGCGGCTTATCCACCCTTGGCGACATCAGCACTATGGACAGGAAAAACCCGGGCACAAAATCAGCTTCAATATCAAACTCAATCACGGGGGTATTGCTGGTCAAAACCTGGGTCCATTTTTTCATGACACCCAGGCGTTCGATGGTGATCAGTGCCCTGGCACCGGGGTATGGATTTTTTATCAGGAACCTTGCTTTATCCCCGACTTTATATTCATCCTGAGCCGGGATGATTGTAAGGCTGTTATCGTCCGGCATTTCCCAGAGAATCCGGCCTTTACCCACCGCATATTTTTGAAGATATATTGAATGGGCCCGGCCGGCCTGATCCTGAATATTCGCTGTGATATAATACGTTCCCGGTTCACGGGGTGTGAATTTACATGTGATCGGTTTTTCTTCTGAAATCAGGCTTAATTTTTTGACTTCTTCTTTTTTGTGATCATACTGCATCAGGTACGCGTTGCCCGCGCCTTTCACGCGCGTACCGGTAACTCGATCATATTCAACGATGACTCTAATTTCTGATCCGGCTGCCGGTTTACCCTTTTCATCCACCACAAGAACTTTAAACTCAGTCTCCTCGTCTTCTTTTAAAATCCACTGCTCATGGCGCAATCCGACCAGCCGGTCCCTGCCCATAAAGTCGGCTGCGGCAGATGATGCGACATATTTTCCGCGATCATCCCTGACCGCGCTTTCAAAAGTGAGTCTCCCGGAAACCACACGGGTTTCCTTTATGGTGAATTGGGATTTCAAGTCGCCTTTTTCATCGAGCTCTTTTTCATCATAAAAAACCTGTTGTTTCCCATGGCCGTACCGGTAATTCATAAAATAAAACTTTTTAGCAATGGGGTCGGAAGGCCTGAAATAGGTTGGTGTTATAGTTGCCGTGATACGGGCTCCCGCGTTTCCGTATGGGCCACCGGAATGAAGGCGGGCACTGGTTTCAATTTCAACCAGATCGCCGATTTTAAAAAGTTTGGATTTAATATCGGTTTTAACTTTAAAGGGGGCCGGTGTAAAATCAGTCACAAGAACATATATGGGCTGCCACCCGGGGTTTTTCCCAAACTTGCCGTTCAGATTAAATCTGTACCATCCGGACACGGCTCCTTTGGACAGTTTAAATGATCCATTAAACGACCCGAATCTGGTCAGAGTAATTTTATCCTGTTCATGTACGATTTTACCTGTAGGATCTTCAACTTCCAGGCGGTATGGGGAGAGTTTCGGTGTTACATACCTTCGGTTGTCTTGATTTCTGACAAAAATTTTGAAGTCAACCGTATCACCGGCACGGTAAATACCCTGGCTGGTGATACCCCAGGAGCGCATATAGGAATACTTTATCTGGTTGGAACCGTAGTAATAGTAACTGTCCGTAAAATCATATATCAGGGGCAGGATGGCCGAGTCGTCTTGCGTGGACACCCGGATCACACCAAACTGACGATGCAGATCGTTCCTTAGATACTTAATAAACGGGTCAACGGTTACGGTACCTTTAAGTTCAGCGACACCGTTTTGGTTTGTAACTCCCCGGGTCGCCGCGGTTTCCTGACCGTGTAAAAAAAGTTCAACATCGGCATTTGCGACCGGTTCACCATTGTCCAGGCGGGTGACCCAGACATTTGTATTGTGATGACCCAGTTTTACATGGACCGCGAGATTGGTGACCTGGGAAAAAAATAAATTGCATCCGTTCTTAACCCGGGGTTCGGTGGTTAAGACGCCCGCCAGCGCACCGCTTTTTCCGTTCAGTATATCCCGGATCCTGAAGGGAAACGCATAGGCGATATCTTCCACATCATCTGTTTTAATGGAGTATTTTTGGTCCGCGTTAAAGTGACCACAATTTCTTAAATCTTTTAACAGCCAGAAATCGCGCGGGTTTTTCAACAGACGGTAATCCGAACGAATCTGTTTGAGATTGGTGATCACCAGGGGCAAATGCGTATCTTCATGTTTTTCCAGCACCGAAATGGAATTTTTGATGTAAAGGGATGAAGGACGGTGACTGGTTTTAAAAATCATGTTGATCGGGTCTAAAAGGGGTCTCCCAAAAATGTCCTTAAAATCCCGGCTGCTGGATACCCGGTACTCCCGGGCGGCTTTTAATACTTCCGGGAGATATATTTCATATTTATTTCCTTTTTTGTGCGGTCGCCTCAGCATGTATGACCCGGTCGACGCGTCCGCCCAGGGGTTATAATCGGTTCTGCCGCCGGCAAGATCAGGAGAAAACGTTAATTTGGGGCCTTCCATTCTGGCCGGAACCGGGCAGGAGAACAGCAGGGAAGCATTTTTCAGAGGGCTGAGAAGAACATCCTGTTTTCCCCGGGGAGTGATGATGACCTTTTGATCTGTGTTGTTATATCCCCGTATCCCTAGAAATTGAAATGCCGGGAACGTATGAAAAGTAACGATGATCCGATTTTCAATCCCTTTCTCGGGGCCTTCTTCCGAGATGACTCCGGGTTCAATTTTCAGGTGAAACTGACTGTCCAAAGGAAGTTCGGATACGGGCTCCACGTTGATGGAAGTTCCATAATGGGAACTTGTTTTTTTACCTTCCACCAGGGCCGTTTTTCTGCCGTCCGCTGAAACAAGGCGTACGTGAGAAACAGCGTTTTGCCTGTCTATTTTCTGATTAAAATCGACTCGGATCACAGGATGTCCCGGTGCTTTCCAGTTTTGAAAATAATAATGCCGGACCTGGGGTCTGACCGTGGTAAATGAATGGGTCAGGCCTTTTTCCATTTTATTTTTCGAATGGGCGGCAAAATCAGGTTTGATGTTTATGGTGTAACGGGTCGACTTTTTCATTCGTTCCCGGTCACCCAGCTGGAGCGCAAGGCTTGATGTATTGAGCCACCGCCACTGGCCCCTTAAAGCCGGTGTAATCGTTATCGGTATTTCATCACTGGTTCGTTCCATACGTCCCACGGGAACCACCGGCATATTAAACTTGAAAACAATCTGTCTTTTTGGGGGGACATCTTTACCTGAAGGAGTAATTCTTGTGATTTCCAGGGGTTTTGATTTTTTGTTAAATTCTGAGGAATCAAACTGGGCATACAGAGGGTGAAATAAAAAAAGCATTATCGTTGAAGAAATGAATATCAGGATAAAGGTTTTTTTTGTCATGGGTATTCTCCTCCATATTTTTTGCCCGTTAGGGTTTATATTATATAATTACACCCAAATTACCTGATATGGCAATAATAATCCGAGGCCTGTTCAAAATTACATATCGATCCCAGGATGTGTTTTTGAGATAGGTTCTAACAATATTCACATACTACCATGTATTAACCATTCACCGGATTTACGCATTGACATTTTCCCCAATATTTTCAATAAAGAGAATTCCTTCCGAAAGGATTTGAGACATGTTTGAAGGCCGGTTAGGTTTGGCTAAAGAATCAATTGTAAAGGTAGTGTCTAAGTGGAATGTATTTTTCAATCCGTATTCGAGTTTATTTTGGTCTGCGTCATTGTCGGCTTCGCGCAAATTATATATGTTCTTTTTGGTTTTGGATCAGGCCTGATAGCGGTCGGCACACTGGCCCTGATACTCCCGGATATTAAAGACGTGGTGGTATTGCTATTATTTATCAATATGCCTGCGGAGATGCTGGTTGTATTTAGCAGTATAAAGAAGATAACGTGGAAAAATGTATCCGTAATATTTATCGGCGTTTTAATCGGTATACCTGTTGGTGCAAGGCTTTTAAATGTAAGCGAACCGGTTGTTATACTGACCATTTTGGGGATCATTCTTGTGGCTGTGGGGATCGCGTTTTTATTTACACCAGGGATCAAACCGGTTCAAATACCCAAATGGATCGATCCGCCCACAGGACTGATTTCAGGAATACTTTCAGGTCTTTTTGGTACAGGCGGGCCGCCTCTTATTATATATTATCTTATTCGGGGAGACGATAAAGCCGTTTTCAGGGGGAATCTGATGGCGATTTTCCTTTTAATGACGATTGTGAGATTTCCATCTTATTTTATGGAGGGGTTGTTGACAACTGAACGTATCTGGTCCGGTCTTACTCTAATCCCTGCTGTGATTATCGGGGCATGGCTTGGAAACCGGATTCACATAAACCTGGATGAATCCGTGTTTCAGCGCCTTGTGAGCACCGCGCTGGTTTGTATTGGAATTTTACTGTTATTTCAGAGTTACAAACCATAGCGTAGAATAAACATGTGACGGTTTCGTAATCCGCCGTAGGCGGACCAACTTCTGCGTTGTGCTGCATTTCGCAATCATTCAATTCCCCTGTTAAATAAAAAGACAGATTTAACAGGGCGGGTCCGATAAGTACGCTTCATGATTACGAAATTTGCACGCCTTGAATTTGAACTTTTTACGAAACCGTCTCATTCGGAGAAAAAATATGAAAGTCATTATCGATCTTTGTGTGGTGCCGATAGGTGTGGGAATATCGGTGTCTGAATATATTGCCGCATGTCAGGAAATCATTGATGCAGCGGGGTTGGAGTTTCACCTCCATGCGTATGGAACAAATATTGAAGGAGAGTGGGATGCGGTTTTTGATGTCATAAAAAAATGTCATGAAAAAATTCATGCCATGGGCGCGCCTCGTATTACCACGACCATCAAGGCCGGTACCCGGATAGACAAAGATCAGACCATGAATGAAAAAGTGAAAAGTGTTGAAGATAAGCTTGCGAAAGAATGATGGTTTCGTAAAAAGTCCGAATTAGACGGTTTTGTAAAAAGTTCAAATTCAAGGCGTGCAAATTTCGTAATCATGAAGCGTACTTATAGTACGTTGAATGATTGCGAAATGCAGCACAACGCAGAAGTTGGACTTTTT
>JAUVGT010000201.1 GCA_030593645.1 Deltaproteobacteria bacterium | reverse complement strand
AGGGGATTTAACAAGTGCCTAAAGTGCGCTAAAGTGACTAAAATGCCTAAAGTTAATGAATCCTGTCTGTTTTTATTTAAAAGATGGAGCTTATAGCGACTCCGGCTTGTCCGCCATAGCTTTAGCGACGGCGGGAACTGTACGCATAGCTTTAGCGGCGACGGAACTTTAGTGCACTTTAGCTCACTTTAGTCACTTTGATTTATTTCTTATGGCAGTGCCATTTATCTCTGACCTGGCCCAAAGGACCAGGTTTTATTTGATAAAATAAAAAACATTCTATCTTGAAAACGTCGAAGGATTCCCCGCGTCAACCGGAAGCGCAGCTCCGGTTGTGGGCGTCAGGTTTGAAGCAAAAAATACAACCGCATTGCCCACATGCTCTGCCAGAACTTTTGTCTTTAAAAGACTTCGCCCACAATAATAATCCTGGAGTCCCTGTGGATCAAGACCACGTGATTTCATTCTGTCCGGACCAATGGCTTCCCATAAGCCGGAACATACGTTTTCGTCCTCATCGGCAAATACCGCGTCAGGATTCACCATGTTTACTCTTACACCCAGTTCAGCCAGTTCGATCGCTGCGATTCTGGAAATCTGGTGAGCGCCGGCTTTCGATGCGCTGTACGCGCCGAACGCGGCACCCGGATCAAACACATTTTTAGAACTGATTAAAACAATATTACCGCCCGTTCCCTGCCTTTTAAAAATAGGAATCACGGCCTTGATTACCGTAAACGTGCCTTTTAGATTTACTGCGATGACCTGGTCAAGCTTATCCGGATCGAGATTCTCGATGGTGGCCACATGGGCGATTCCCGCGTTAGGGACAACAATATCGATACCCCCGAATTCTAAACAGATTTCTTCATATGCTTTTTCAACCGAGTGAATATCGGTGACATCGATAAAAAGAGTATGAATCAGGTCTTCATCATACTCTTTGGAAAGTATGGAAGCGGTTTTTTCAAGGCGTTCGTTATCAATATCCGTCAGTACCACCGCGGAACCGGCATTCAATAGTCTATCCGCGATTCCAAACCCGATGGCCCCCGCGCCGCCGGTAATCACTGCCGCCTGTCCCTGTAGCGGGGGCTGTGCTTGAATGCTGATTTTCTTTTGCTGGAGAGCCCAGTATTCCATTTCAAAGATATGATCCTCCGCAACCGGTTCATACCTGCCCATGGCAAAGGTGTTGAGTTTGGTCCGGATTGTATGCTCACCGATGTCCGTTGCGATCCGCGCCTCTTTACGTGTTTTCCCCAGCCCGGCGAGACCGATCCCGGCCGCAAGGAAAAGCCGGGGATAAGGATCCAGCTTTTCAATCTCCAGGGGTCCTTTTTTGATCTGCTTTTTAAAATAGGAATCATAATTTTCCGTAAAGATATCGACCTTGCTTTTGACAAATTCTTTCAAAGACAAATCATCCCCGGGAATTGAATCCAAATATACGATTTCATTTTTTGTCCGAATCACATGATCAGGAGTAATCACACCTGAATGACAGATTTCCCCGGCATTCCCGGAAAGTGATGCATCCACCAGATACGGGGCACTTCGTATATCTACAAAGAACCTGCAACGGCTGTTGTCCGCCCTGGTGTATGCACAGGCCCCTCGAATGGTATTGGCAAGCCTTGTTGACGGAATTTTAAGTTCCCCGGGTATTGACCGCCCGCTACCGGTATGTTTTAAAATTACACCCTTTACTTTCTTTTCGATATACGATTCCGCCAGACTTACATATTTGATCATGTTGCCATATGAAATCTTCGCGGTCCTGCCAAAGGTAAATATCCCGTGATTAATAACCACCACAGCTTCGATCTCCGAATTTTTTTCATACTCCCCGGAAACATATTTTGCGAGGGGCAGACCCGACTTGATATAAGACAGCACGGAAATCCCTGATCCCAGGGCTTCCCTGACTGCTTCTTCACCGTTTTCCAGATTGGTCAGTGCAAGGATGCTGTCCGCGTGAGTGTGATCCACATACTTATGGGGGAGAAAAGCATGAAGAAGAGCTTCAACCGAAGGATCAGGGGCCTGGCTGTCAACCTTATTGATTTTCAGCTGATTGTCCATTTCAATATCCGAAATAGTATCAAGACCGCGTAATTTCTGAAGCAATAATAGATTCAGTCCCGCGAACCCGGCAGGTTCGATAAACTCCAGGTCATGACCGCTTCCTTTAACAAAGATCACGTCCTCTTTCTCACCGGTGATATTCACATACTCAAGCTTCACCGAGGTATTCCCACCCCCGTGGAGAACCAAATCTTTATTCTTTCCGATTAATCGGGAGGTATAAATCCTTATGGCAAGATCTTCAGGCTGGTCTGAATATTTTTTGATAAATGCCCTGGAATCATCCTCATTAAAAAGGTTTTCCATTTGAATCCTTTCAGGCTTCCGTTAATTCCCGCCATTTTCCTTTTCATCCGTGAAAATCCCCAGCGCGTCTTTAACGGATGCATTTTCATGAATAATTGCCCTCAGGGCTTTCATCATCGGAACAGGATGAGCATGCTGCCAGACATTCCGGCCAAGGTTTAAACCAATCGCACCCTTTTGCATCCCATCATAAACAAATTCAAACACTTCCAGTTCTGTTTCGCATCGTGGGCCACCGGCCATCACAACAGGCACAGGACAACCGTTGGTTACCCTATCAAAATCTTCGCACCAGTATGTTTTCACTACCCTGGCACCGAATTCAGCGGCAATCCGGCAGCTCAATCCCAGATACCTGGCATCTCTTTTTTCCAGTTCCTTTCCCACGGCTGTTACCGCCATGACCGGGATTCCGTAATTTTCACATTCATTTACAAGTTTACCGAGATTCACGAGTGAGTCGTGCTCATAGTCACTCCCCACAAAAACGGACATCCCCACCGCGGCCGCATTCAGCCGAAGGACTTCCTGAACAGAGGTGGTAAGTGACTCATGGGCCAGATCCTTTCCGATGATACTTGTGCCTCCCGAAACCCTTAATATTATAGGTGGGCTGTTCCGGGTGTCCACACACGCGCGGAGTACTCCCCTGGTAACAAAAAGGCCATCGGCAAAAGGTATCAAGGGTTTTATGGTCTCACCCGGTTTTTCGAGTTTTGTTGTGGGCCCCTGGAAGTATCCATGGTCAACAGGTAAAAACATGCAATGGCCATCAGGCTGAATCAACCTTTCCAGACGATTTTTCATTCCCCAATCCATAATTTCAACTCTCCTTTATATTATTCTGTTAATATGATTTTAGAAACGGTTTTAAAACACTTGTATTGACTTACAGGGGATTTACAATATAAATTACTGAGAGGTCAATATAATTGAAACAGAACCCGTTGTTTTTTATTTAGGAGACAGAATGAAACGGCACCAGCTTTTCTATCTCATCATTTTCATTTTTGTTTTTGCTGCCGCGCCAGTATATTGCGCCGAGCCAAAATCGGTCATTGAAAAATCAGGAAACGGATCTATTAACTGGTTCAAAGGAACCATACAGGCTGTTGGGATCGGAACTCCTGAAAAACCGAATCGTTCAGATATTCCATCAGACACATCAAAAATCCTGATCCTCGCCAGGGAAAACGCGATATACAATCTACTGAAAACAGTCAGTGAAGTCAGAATTAATTCAGACAATAAAGTAACGCATTTGTTTACTGATAATGATATCGTTAAATTAAAAATACAGGACATGGTAAAAGGATCCAAAGAGCTGGAATCATTACGTAAATATATGACAGACCATTCGGTTGAATGCCATGTGCAGCTAAACCTTCATGGCGGTCTTGCCCAGCTTGTTCTTCCACAGGAGATACGTCAGATCGAATCAATCAAACATATCATGCCGGTAAAAGGATCTTCCGCCAAGGATGCCGCCATGACCAAAAATCCGCCTGAACATACCGGGCTGGTAATCGACGCCTCGGGAGTCAAAGTAAAACCCGCCATGGCACCAAAAATATATGATGAAAATGGAGAGGAAGTATATGGACCGGTCTATGCCAGTCGTGAATTCGCGGTTCAAAACGGCATGTGCATATATAGTACCGATGTGAATGCCGCCAAAAGCAATCCAAGGGTCGGTAAAAACCCTCTGATTATCAAAGCTCTCAGAACATATCAAAAGAGCACCTGTGATCTTGTGATCAGCAATACCAATGCTTCAAAGCTGCTGGATTCCGCAATGCACCTGTCATTTCTAAAAAAATGTCAGGTTGTGATTGTGATTAAAAGATAAATAAAGGGCAGGTTTAGAACCTGCCCCTACAAATTCCTCCATTGTTCTTTGGTCTTTTAATACCGGTAATGATCCGGCTTATAAGGCCCTTCAATCGGAATACCCAGATAATCGGCCTGAAACTTTGTCAGTTTTGTGAGTTTAACACCCAGTTTTTCAATATGCAGACGGGCCACTTCTTCATCAAGTTCCTTGGGAAGAGTGTATACCTTTCGTTCCAGCTTTTCCTTTGCCAGCTTCACCTGGGCCAGACACTGGTTTGTAAAACTGTTGCTCATGACAAAACTTGGGTGACCTGTCGCGCAGCCAAGGTTCACAAGCCTTCCTTCAGCAAGAACGATTATTGAACGGCCGGACTTAAGCTTCCATTTGTCAACCTGCGGTTTGATAGTGGTCTTAACACAGTCAGGATTATTATCCAGGTGTGTCATCTCGATCTCATTATCAAAATGGCCAATATTGCAGATAATCGCTTCATCTTTCATCATTTCCATGTGTTCGCCTGTAATGACGTGATAGCACCCGGTCGACGTAACAAAGATGTCACCGGTGCTTACAGCCTCTTCCATGGTTGTAACTTCAAACCCTTCCATTGCAGCCTGAAGCGCGCAAATAGGATCAATTTCAGTAACCAGCACGCGCGCTCCAAAACCGCGCATGGACTGCGCGCACCCTTTCCCCACATCACCATACCCGCATACTACAACCACTTTACCGGCAATCATAATATCGGTGGCGCGTTTTATTCCATCAGCCAGCGATTCACGGCAACCGTAAAGATTGTCAAACTTGGATTTGGTTACAGAATCATTTACATTGATCGCGGGAAAAAGCAGTTCATTGTTTTTGGCCAGGTGATAAAGCCTGTGAACACCGGTGGTGGTTTCTTCAGATACACCCCGAATGTTTTCAGCAATCCTGGTCCAGAACTTAGGATCACGTTGGTAACTCGCTCTTAAACGTTCAATCAGGCATTTCATGTCCAGGCTGTCGTATTCCTTATCAAGCAGGGACGGATCTTTTTCAATTTTTACACCTTCGTGTACATAAAGAGTGGCATCGCCGCCATCATCCACGATAAGATCAGGGCCTGTGCCGTCAGGCCATACCAGCGATTGTTCCGTACACCACCAGAAATCATCCAGTGTTTCTCCTTTCCAGGCAAATACTGCGGCGCTGCGATTTTTCGCTATGGCTGCGGCGGCATGATCCTGGGTGGAAAAGATATTACATGTGGCCCAGCGTAAATCAGCGCCGAGTTCTTTTAGGGTTTCAATCAGCATGGCTGTTTGAATGGTCATATGAAGACTTCCCATGATTTTCAAACCCTTGAGCGGTTTTTCCAGACCGTACTTCTCCCGGACCGCCATCAAACCGGGCATTTCATTTTCTGCGATCTGCATTTCCTTGATGCCGAAATCAGCCAAGGAAAGATCCGCAACCTTATATGGCAAAGAAAGATCAAGTCCAAGGAAATCCCCGGGCTCCTCCTTTGAATGGGGTAAAGCCATTTTTCTCCTCCTACTATTTATTTTTAATACGAATGGTCTTCGTTTTATTCGATATTTATTAAATACCGGCTTTTTCCCGAATCTCATCAGCCTTGTTTGTTTTTTCCCAGGTAAATTCCGGTTCGTTCCGCCCAAAATGACCATATGCTGAGGTTTTTCGATATATCGGCCGCAAAAGATCCAGATATTCAATGATTGCCGAGGGCCTTAAATCAAAGACGTCTTTTACAATCTCTTCCACCCGGGTTTTGGATATCTTACCCGTACCCATCAGGTCAACCATAACCGATACAGGCTGGGCCACACCAATAGCATAGGCCACCTGGACTTCACATTTCCTGGCGACACCCGCGGCAACGATATTCTTCGCGATATGCCTGCCCATATATGACGCACTGCGGTCCACTTTGGAGGGATCTTTCCCGGAAAAACAGCCGCCTCCGTGACTTCCCTGCCCACCATATGTGTCAACAATGATTTTTCGACCGGTCACGCCGCAGTCCCCCATGGGTCCGCCGATTACAAATTTACCGGTGGCATTGATAAAATACTTTGTATCACCGTCCGTCATTTCCCTTGGAACAACCTTCTTAATCACTTCTTCAATAACCGCCTCTTTTAAATCTTCATAGGTAATGTCCGGCTTATGCTGAGCGGCAATAACCACTGTATCGACCCGCTTTGGGGTCCCATTTTCATATTCAATCGTCACCTGGGATTTTCCGTCAGGTCTGAGAAAATCAAGCGCTCCGTTTTTTCGCACTACAGAGAGACGGTTGCATAGTTTATGCGCGTACATCACGGGCATCGGCATGAGCTCCGGAGTTTCATCTGTGGCAAATCCAAACATTAAACCCTGGTCACCCGCGCCCTGGTCCTTGAACAGACCTTCACCGGTATTCACCCCCTGGGCAATATCAGGAGATTGATGGTCAATGCTTGTAATGACCGAACACGTCTGCCAATCAAATCCCATCTGTGAAGAATGATATCCAATATCACGTATGGTTTCGCGAACCACCTGCGGCATATCCACATAACAGTCGGTGGTGATTTCACCTGCAATAAAGGCAAGCCCGGTGGTAACGAGTGTTTCGCACGCAACCCGGCATTTAGTATCCTGGGCCATAATCGAATCAAGTATTGAATCTGAAATCGCATCGGCAACTTTGTCGGGGTGCCCTTCCGTAACCGATTCTGATGTAAAATAGAACTGCTCCTTGCTCATGAGGTTTCTCCTTTGATTTTATGAATTCGAATGTTCATATTTTCGGTTTTGTCTTCCTTCTAATATGTATTCATTGAGTTATTGTGGTGTAAGGATCATATTATCGATCAGACGCGTGCTCCCAACCTTTACCGCCATTGCCATTAACACAGGATTATCAATCGTTTCAATATCAACCAGGGTAACGGGATCAGATACAGCGATATAATCAATTTCTGTTTCAGGATACGAAGTGACAAGCCTGGCCGCGCTTTCCAGTATTTCAGCGGCACGTGTTGTGCCTTCTTCTATAAGATCCCTGGCCCGGCACAATGATTGATAAAGGGTCAGGGCACAAGGCCTTTGTTCGGGTGTCAGGTAGCTGTTTCGGGAGCTCATGGCAAGTCCGTCCGGTTCCCGAACCGTCGGGACGCTGATAATCTCCACGTCAAAATTAAGATCCTTTACCATCTGTTTCACAATGGCAAGCTGCTGGAAATCTTTTTCTCCGAGAACCGCCGCATGCGGTTTCACAATATTTAACAATTTGGTCACCACAGTGGTTACACCGCGAAAGAACAAAGGGCGAGAAATTCCGCAGAGAAAATTGGGAAGGGTTTCCAGGCTCACAAAGGTTTGATATCCTTCCGGATACAGCAACTCAGTGTCCGGAGTATAAACAATATCCACACCCTGTTGCTCTGCCAGTTCAAGATCCCTTTCAAGGTTCTTAGGGTAAGTATCCAAATCCTCATTCGGGCCAAACTGAGCTGGATTCACAAAGATGCTGAGAACCAGTTCATCACCCATCTTCCGTCCCTTTTGCATCAACGAAAGGTGGCCGTCATGAAAAAAACCCATGGTAGGAACAAACGTGATTGTTTTGCCGGACTGCCGCTGTTTGTCCGCGTGTTCCTGCATTTCTTTGGTTGAATTGATGACCCTGATTTTTTTCCTCCCGTTGATTTTGGGTAACGTAATAAATTAAGTCACAGTGATCAAAAAGTCAAATATATTGCTGTAAAGACATTTACCTTTGGACCATCCTGAAAATAAGATCTACAGCGTCCTCCATGTTCAATTCCCCCATATTCATGACCAGATGATAATGCGAAGGCTGATCATAATCTTCTTTCCCGACTTTTCGATACAGATTGATTCTTTTTTTGTCTTCAATATTTACCACTTTAACCGCCTGTTTTATTGAAAGACCGTATTTTTCCTCAATAAACCTTACCCTGTGTGCTTTGTCCGCAACGAGAAGCACGTGAAATGTATTTTCGTTGCCTTTCAGGATATATTGACCGCCTCTTCCGAGAATCACGGCATTACCTTCGTTAGCAATTTTTAAAATAATATCATTCAGAAGGTTCACATAGATTTCCTCATCAATATATCCCTTCTGGTCATCAAGAATTCGGTCAATTGTATTTTTGGGAACAAGACCCGATATAAACCTCTGCAGCTTGCCGCCCGCTTCCTTTTCCATGGACTCAACCCAGCCAACAGAAACCTTTGCCTTCCTGGCAACCATTTGTAAGATTTCATTATTAAAAAATGAATACCCCAATCGGTTTGAAATCATCCTTCCAAAGGTCACCCCTCCTGCGCCAAACTGTCTGGAAATCGTTAAAACGGACATATCGTATCTCCTTGAATCATTAGTGACGGTTTTTAAAAAAATCAAAGATAGCGTGAACCCTTAACTCCTTAAAATCGCTAAAACTATATAAAAAAAATGAGCCCTGGTCAAGAAGCATTGTCTGAAGACACGGGATAAAATGTATTGAATGATCTCAAAATATGGTTTACAAAATAAGTAAAAATCCGGGTCCAAAGGGCCCGGCTTTGACTTGTCCGCCATAGCTTTAGCGGCGGTGGATCACCCCTCTAAGGGGATTTAACAAGTGCCTAA